>JAFYPS010000098.1 GCA_017547395.1 Clostridia bacterium | reverse complement strand
CGCAGTTCTGTACACTTTTGTACCCTCGGGGACGTCAATATCCCTTGCGTGATAGATTGCATAATATTCACCGTCAAGCTTGATTACGCTGTGATGGCCTACGCCCTCTTCAACGGAATTCTTAATCATTGTGGGCACCCATTTGCCATTATCGGTATGCTTTACAAAGTCAACCTTTGTAAGATCGCTTTCGTCGGATTTTGCCGCTGCATATCCTATATGATAAGTATCGTTCTGATAGCATGCACCGCTGTACATTACGTACTGCCACTCGCCTTCCTTAAACCAGAAAGGTCCCTCAAGTGTGTGCCAGTCTCTTCCGTCGCCGTAACGGTTACGCTGGAATATCTCCTCGTCAAACGAAGGAGTGATAACCTCCTTGCAGATATTTGCAGGAGTCCTTGGATCGAGAAGTCTGTCAACAAATACACGCGTACCTATGCGGTCACAGTTGGTATTATTCTCTGCATACCAGAGGAAAAGACCCGCCTCGGTCTCAACAACGTGCGCATCAATGGTAAAACGCTCGTAAAGGCACTTGGCATTTACATACGGGCCGAGAGGAGTGTCGCTCTCCGCTACGTGAAGGAACTGAAACCTGCCTTCTCTGGAACAGGAAAAGTACATATAATACTTTCCGTCTATCTTTGCAACACAAGGTGCCCAATAGTCTTTACAGCCGTCGACTACGCAAACTATACCCTCATATTTCCACTCCCCGTCAATACGGTCTGCAGAATACGCTTTTACTCCATTATAATTCGTAGCGAATATATAAAATCTCCCACCGTCCTCAAAAATAAAAGGGTCAGCCTGACCGGGCGCTTCGGGACTGTTTATCAGAAGTTTCATTTTTTATCTCCTTTATGTATTTTTATTTGAATTATATTACCGCTATTTTAAAATGTCAATTGTATAAGCCGTATTTTTCAGACGTCGCGGTGTAAAATATTATTCATTTCTATGGACATTTCGATTTTTTATGCTATAATGTGTAAGTTCAAGACATATTTTAGCGAGGAAAAAATGAAACATAAAAAGAATATTTTTAAATACGTATTGTCAACGGTACTGTCAAGTGCATTTGCGGGGGCGCTCGTAGGAATTGCGATAGTTCTTTTCAAATACTGCGCGGGACATGCCGTACACACTTCTTCGGCAATATACGGTTTTATTAAAGAAAACCCCGTGTGGGCAATTGCCGCAATAGCGGCAATTGCAATCGTTGCACTTCTTTTCACGCTGCTTTACCGATTTGTTCCAAACGCACGCGGCGGCGGCATCCCAACCTCCGTAGGTATACTTCGCGGCGTGATATCTTTTCACTGGCTGGAAAATGCAGTGTCCGTCTTTTTTGCATCGCTTGCCACCTTTCTCATCGGCGTTCCGCTTGGTACCGAGGGACCGAGCGTGCAGATAGGAACCGCACTCGGCAAAGGTGTTTCGCTCGGCTTTTGCAAAAAGCATGCGGCGCTCAACAGATATATTATGACGGGCGGCGCTTCTGCCGGTTTTACCGTTGCAACGGGCGCTCCGATTTCGGGAATTATGTTCGCGCTTGAAGAAGCGCATCAGCGCGTATCGCCTCTTGTGCTGCTTTCAACCACTGCGGCAGTAGTATCGGCAAAAACCGTTTCCGAACTGTTGTCTCCCGTTTTCGGCGTTTCACCCTCCCTCTTCGAAGCGCACGCCATTGCGGCACTTTCTCCAAAAGACTTCTGGATTCCCGTAGCGGTTGCAATAGTTTCCGGATTTACGTCCGTCGCGTTTCTAAAGTATTACAAAATACTTAACAGGCTCTGGAGCAAAAGACTTACAAAACTCCCGCCATACGTAAAAATACTCACCGTATTTTTACTGACGCTTGCATTTGGTCTTCTGTCAGACAAATTCATTTCAACAGGCCACGCCCTCACCGAAGAGCTTCTTGAAATTTCCACACCTGTATATTTTCTCCTTATCTGTCTTGCAATCCGCGCCTCAGTTATGATTCTTGCAACTACAAGCGGAATCACGGGCGGTCTTTTTCTCCCCATTCTCGCTCTCGGCGCACTTGTCGCCGCTATCTGCGGTAACGTACTTACCGCTCTTGGACTCAGCGCGGAATACTATCCCGTTATCGTAATGCTTGGAATTACCGCGGCGGTTTCCGGTATGATGAAAATGCCAATAACCGCTATGCTGTTTGCCATTGAGAGCCTTTCTCTTTCCGAAAACATACTTCCTCTTATAATCACCGTAGCAATCTCATACCTCATTACCGAGATTATCGCCGTAAAATCCATTACGGAAAAGGTTCTTGAAAGCAGACTGCACCATTTGCACGGCGAAAAGAAACCTCACGTGTACGACACGTTCGTGACGGTACGCGAAAACTCTTTTGCAGTAGGCAAGCAGGTGCGCGACGTTCTCTGGCCGAGTGACCTCATCGTCCTTTCCGTAGAACGCGCCAACGACCATAACGTTATGGCTGACGAACTGTACGAAGCCACTCTTTATGCCGGCGACATCCTCCATTTGCGTTATCCCACATACAACCACGGTGCAACGCGCGATGAGATTTCTGCTATCGTAGGTAGTCAGGAATACTCCGAAGAAAGAGTAAATGCAATATAAAAAAGAGCCTTCGGGCTCTTCTTTGTTTTTACTGCATATACTGTTACAGACAAAATTCTTTGGAGGCAGATATGTCGAAGATTTATTTTCCGGGTGCTAACACCGGCTGCGGATTTGTATCAAAATTCTGCGGAATTGTTCCGCCTGATGAAAAAACACATTACACGTACGTTTTAAAAGGCGGGCCGGGCGTCGGAAAAAACACCCTTATGAAAACGGTAGCAGAACGCGCCCGAAAAAAGAATATGAGCGTTGAGGAATTTCGCTGTGCGAGCGACCCCAAAAGCCTTGACGCGATAAGAATTCCAAATATAAGAACCGTAATTCTCGACGGAACATCACCGCACTGCATTGACCCCGCGGTACCCGGAATATGCGACGAGGTAATCGACCTTGGCCACTTCAAAAACAAAAGTGAATTTGCAAAGCGGCGAGCCGAGCTTGACACTCTTTTTTCCGAAAACAGAAAGTGCTATAAAAAAGCGTATGCCCTTCTCGGTGCGGCACGTATCTTAAAAGAACACACGCTGGAGGCGGTTGTCGAAACGCTTGACCTTGAAAAAACACGTTCTTTTCTGTCGAACGTCATAAAAAGCGCCAAGGACGGGCGCGCACGCGAGCTTTTCATTTCAAGCGCAACTCCCGACGGCATAGTAGACTTTTCAGAAAGTTTTTCGGGTGAAAACACCGTATACTTATCCGGAACAGTAGGCGAGGCAATGCTTTTTTCAGCATCGGAAATGCTTTGCGGAAAGTCTGTAACTCTCGGATTTGACTTTGTCCTGCCAACCTCGATACGCGCAGTAGCGGGCGATGATTTTTCAATTATTGTAAAGAAAGACGAAGCACCCGATGCCTCTCTGCCACCATACGTTTACTGCTTTTCAAAAGAATCCGCGCGACTTGCCGGATTGGCGGCGGAAGCACTGACAGATGCAAGAAATGCACATAACAAAATAGAAGAAATATATCGCCCTTACGTTGACTATACAAGAGTTAACGCGGAGTGCGAAAAGCTTTTAGCGGAACTGAACGTTTAAAAAAGCAAGCGACTCGTATGAGTCGCTTGCTTTTTTAAATAGTATCTTCCTTATCTTTGTAAACAACAAATTTGCAGAACAAGAATTCAAGCACAAGGTTTGAAAGCATCGTTACCGCAAGAACTATATACTTGTTTACGCCCGCAACGGTTGCCGAATTTCCAATCCAGGTAGAGAGCGGTGTGAAAACCAGGTAGAACAAAAGCACCTTGAGCATTGCAACCGGAACGTTTACCGCCGCCTTGAAAGTAAACCGACGGTTAAGCGTAAAATTCCAGACGATGGACAAAAGTAATGAAACGAGGTACGCTATCCAGTACTGTTCAAAAAGAAGTGTGTCCATAAGTGTAAAGGAACCCGCCTGAATAATGCCTGCAGAGGCAGAAAAGACAGTAAATTTAACAGCCTGCCATATGGATTTTTTCATAGCAATACTCCTTATACTCTTTGTTTTTCAAAGCCGTGTACCCAATCCGAGAAATGATAGTATATAAAATATATTATCGAACTTATCGTCCAGGTTATGGGATATGCAAGATATATGTATCCGATTTCTCCTATAAATCTCATTACCGAAAGCACGTATATAAGTCGCAGAACGCACCATACGGAAAGCATTACGGTCATGGGAACAAACGCCTTTCCCGCGCCGCGGCAAACCGCCGCAACCGAATGTGAAAAGGCTAAAAGGCAATAGAAAGGTGCAAGTGTACGCGCGTGCTGTGCGCCGAGTGCTATAACTCCCTCGGTATTGTCAAAGAGTCCGATTATGTCGGGAGCGAAAATAAAGTAGATTACGCCTATAATCTCCGCAAGAATAACCGCTGCAAGTATTCCGAACCGCGCGCCCTTCTTTGCCCTCTCGTATTCCTTTGCACCGAGATTCTGACCGATAAAGGTTGTCAGTGCCATATTAAATCCCGTAATAGGCATAAACGCAAAGCCCTCTATCTTTGCCTGTGTACCGAAAGCCGCCATCGCAAGCTTGCCGAAGGAGTTGACCTGCGACTGTAAAATTACATTTGCAAATCCGATTACCGAATTCTGCACACCCGACGGAATTCCATAGCGTACAATCTCGCGCAGGATGTCAAGATGAAAACGGATTTTTCCAAACTCAATACGAAAGTCAAATTTCTTTCCGGCAAGATGTCTTAAGCACAAAACAACGCTTGCCAGCTGTGAAATAACCGTTGCAATCGCCGCCGACCAGACTCCGAAGCGGAAAATCCCGAGAAAAACAGTGTCAAGCACAACGTTGAGAAGCGATGAAAAAATAAGGTAGTAAAGCGGGCGACGGCTGTCGCCGAGCGCATTCATTATTCCGCGGCAGACGTTGTACATTACCATTGCAAGCGCACCAAAAAAATAGTACCTGAAATATTCGACCGCCATAGGCAAAACCTCAGGGTCTGTGTTCATCCAGGCAAGAAAAGTAGGAGTAAATATAACTCCGACTACCGTTAGAATTGCTCCGCACGAGAGACCGAGAGCAAGGTCGGTATGAATCGCCTTTCCCACTCTTTCGTGATTTCCCGCACCGAAATACCTCGCTATAACTATACCCGCGCCAAGTGAAATCCCCTCGAAAAAGCTTATCATCAGGAAAATAAGATTTCCCGACGAGCTTACCGCGGCAAGAGCCTCCGTACCTAAAAATTTGCCTACCAAAAAAGTGTCGGCGGTGTTATATAACTGCTGAAATACCTGACTTAAAAATACAGGTAATGCAAAATACAGTATTTTTTTATACGGGTTTCCCGTCGTCATATCACGCAGGTCGCCTTTTTCTATACTCACATGTCTTGTCAGCATAATATCCTCTGATATAGTATACTTATGAAGATATTATACATTTTTGAGGTATGAGTGTCAACAAAAAGCCTTGATTATAGGTTTATATTTTGATAGAATATAAACGTAAATATTTTTTTCGGAGAAATTATGGAAAATAAGCTTAATATTCTGATGGCTACAATGCAAATGGGCTTTGGCGGTGCGGAAACTCATATATACGAGCTTGCGCTTGCGCTGATGAAAAACGGACACAACGTTACCGTTGCATCTGCGGGTGGCAAGTACGCCGAAATGCTTGAAAAAGGCGGCGTCCGCCACGTTACGCTTCCGCTTGCGGACAAAAGTCCTTTTTCGGTTGTACGTTCATACCTCGGACTTAAAAAGATTATAAAAAAAGAGGGCTTTGACCTCGTTCACGCGCATGCGAGAATCCCAGCCTTTATATGCGGTCTTCTGCAAAAAAGTCTGCATTTTCCTTTCGTCACAACCGCCCACTGGGTTTTTAAGGTTACACCTTTATGGAAACGCCTTGCAAACTGGGGTGATATGCAGATGTCGGTAAGTGAGGACATAAAGCAATATCTTATCGACAATTACGCTCAGCACGCGGACAATATTTTCGTCACCGTTAACGGTATCAACACAGACGTATTTTCTCCCGATACCGACGCTTCTCCAATTATAAACGAGTTTGGCCTTTCGGATACAAAGCACCGTATCGTAACGGTCAGCCGTATGGACGAGAGCCGCGGTGTAGCGCAGCTCTGCCTTGCTAAAACGGCCGAAAGACTTCTCGAAAAGTACCCCGACCTTGAAATCGTTGTCGTGGGTGACGGTGTTATCTCTGCCGAGAAAAATCTTCTTCTCGACGTCAAGGAAATCGCCGCAATGCTTGAAAAAAAATACGGCAGAAAAATAATCTTTACCCCAGGCCTTCGCACCGACACTCCTCAGTTTATCGCATCGGGTGATATTTTCGTAGGTGCTTCGCGCGCTGCACTTGAGGCAATGAGCGTAGGCAAACCTACGATAGTATGCGGTAATGAAGGTTATATCGGTATTTTTGACGAATCAAAGCGCGAAATCTCCTACAAAACCAACTACTGCTGCCGCGGTTGCGGTGACGTGAGTGAGGACAAGCTTTTTGAAGACGTATGCAAGCTTTTCGATTCCGAAAAGCTCGCCGATTACGGAAAATATTGCCGTGATGTTATTCTGGAAGAGTTCTCCGCCGCGCGCACAGCAAGAGATTACGAGAGAATGTACGAAAGTCTTTCATTTGTCCCGAGAAATCTCCGCAGTGACATAATAATCAGCGGCTACTACGGCTTTGACAATGCGGGTGATGACTCTATTGCGGCATCGACTATCAAAAACATCCGCGCGGCAGATCCAAGTGCAAAGATCACCATTCTCTGCAAAAACCCGAAAAAGAGTGCAAAGAAATACGGCGCACGCGCAATCAGCCGATTCAATGTTCTTTCAATCATACGCGAAATGCGCGGAGCAAAGCTCCTTATCAGCGGCGGTGGAAATCTGCTCCAGAACACTACCTCTTCGCGCTCACTTTTCTACTACACGTCTATAATCCGTCTTGCAAAAAAGATGGGACTTAAGGTTTTCATTTACGCAAACGGCGTGGGTCCGATATTCGGTAAAAAATACGAGGCAAGCGTTGTGAAAACTCTTGAAAAGGCAGATGCAATCTCCTTCCGCGAGGAGCAATCGCTCGAATATATTTCTTCGCTCGGATTCGATAAAAGCCGCATTTCCCTTACGGTTGACCCGGCATTTACTCTTAAAGCGGCGACCGATGAAAGAATTGACTATATTATGCAGAAAATCCGTGGTGAAAAATTCTTTGCGGTTTCTCTGCGCAGCTTCTCTACTCTGAAAAGCGAAGAGGTTGAGGGTATGGACGAGGACACCTTTGCAAAACTGTTTGCAAAAGAGGTTGATGCCATCGCCGAAAAAACGGGAGCAATTCCGCTCTACATCGTGATGCAGTCAACCCGCGACAACGAGATTTCAAAAAAGGTCAACGACATAGCAAAGGTTAAAGGTCATATTCTCCCCGAGCTTACGGCAAGTGAGATGATCGGCGTGCTTAAACGTGCATCTCTCGTCATTGCAATGCGCCTGCATCTGCTGATATACGGAGCTTCAATTGGCAAACCGCTGCTCGGAGTTTCATACGACAAAAAAGTTGATGCAATGCTCTCATACCTTGGATATGACAAACCGATTGCAGTTTCCGCACTTGAAAAAGGCGCGCTCAGCGAAAAGGCTGCTACGGTATTCGGCAGTGATATTCCCTGTGAGCATATCGAAGAGCTGAAAACCCTCGCGATGCAAGACGCCGAAAAAGCCGCAAAAATGGCAAAATAAAAAAATTCCGCTCGGATGAGCGGAATTTTTATTTTACTTTTTGATCTTGCCTTCGATAGTGGTAAGACCCTCGTTAAATACGCTCCAGTCCTTGTGCCAACGAAGGTTTTCAAGACGGAATGCGCAGGGCCATGCGGGAAGCCACTGAGAAGGACCGAAGGGCTTAACGCCGTGGCGTCCCCAACGGGTGTGGAAGATAGCCTCGTCCTGTGCACCTGCGGGACGGAGACGCTTGTTGATAAAGAGAGTACCGTCGGAGATACCCTGACATGCGTTGCACCAGAATGCGATTGCACGTTCTCTCCACTGCTTGTATCCGGTGAGCTCATAAAGCTTGAGGAAGGAAAGCACGTCACGGAGAGCATACTGGTCGAGTGCCTGGTGAGGAGTAGAAACCGAGGTGGAACCGAAGGTGTCATATCCGAGCTTGGAAATGAGGCAGTCTTCGGGATAATCAACGGTAAAGTGCATCATCCACGTGCAGAGATACCATGCGATCTTTTCGGACTTTTCAACGTAGGTTCTGTCTCCGGTAACCTCGTAAAGAGCAAGTGCTATACGAAGGAGGGGAGAAGAAGATTCCTTGTCGATAGAGTAGGTGTCGAGTGCACCTGCGGTGGTAAAGCCCTCACGCTCGAGCTCTGCATAGTAGAAATCGAATGCGCGAACTGCCGCGTCGAAATACTTCTTATCGTTAGTTCTCTTGTACGCCTTGATAATGGGGAGGATGAGGAAGCAACCGATAGTACCCTTCTTAGCGAGTACGTTTCCGTCGTCGTCCCATGCCTTTGCAAAGCATCCGTCGGCATCCTGGCTCTCAAGTGCGAAGTCAACGGTGTCAAATGCAGCCTTAAGGTACTCGGGCTTGTCGATTCCTACTTCCTTAAGCATATCGTATGCTTCGAAGTAGCAGTCTGCACCGGTACCGAGGTTACATGCATCGTGGTTGATAATGATTCTGCCTGCCGCATTACGCTTCTGAGGCTTACCGATCTTGTTGAGGCAGGACTCGTACTGGTCTTCGCCCCATTCCCAACGGTCGAGATCCTCGGGCTTCATGGTTTCGTAGGGGAGGTCTCTCCAGTGGTGATATTCGTTTCTCGCGTTTAAGAACTTGCCTCTTGCTTCACCGTACTTGATCCAAGCATCGTGTGCCTCAAGTGCCCAGTCGAGGTTGTCCTTGTCGCCGTTTGTGATATAGTCGTAGATAAACGCGTTTGCCATAGAAGCATTCTGACCTACCCAGCCGAGCTCGTAGCGGTGCTCCTTCTTCTTATACGCGTTGGTATCGGGGTGCCACTGTGAGCCTGTGCAGAATCCGCAGAAGCCGTCTCTCTCTCTTGCGAAAAGGAAGCGGGTGTACGCGATTGCAAGGCGGTAGATTTCCTCAGCACTTCTCGGAGGCATAATCTCATGGCCGTAGTAACGCCATGCAAAGTCCAAAAGACCCTTGTAACGGTACTTGCCGCCGTCGGAGGGGAGTGCAAGGATGATACCCTCAAAGTCGCTTGCGGGCTCCATTGTACCCTGGAAGGGGTCGCCCCAGAAGTGACGCTGAAGGGTCTTAGGCTGCTCCTCCTCGGGGAAGATAAGAACGTGCTTTTCACCCTCGTCTACCTTGTAGAGAGAGCAAGCGGAGTTAGAGTTGGGCTCTGCCATGAGAGCGATGCTGATTTCAGCATTTTCACTGTAGGTACATGCGGGGATGGTTACACGGTGGGATGCCCATGACCAGGGAGTTCCGTCCTCGGCACGGTCACCGACGTACTCTGCAAAGTCGCCCCAACCGTTTCCGTTGTAGCTTACAGAGGGAACCATTGTAAAGGTCGGCTCACCGATAAGCACCATTTCCATACGCATATGATCGGTGGGGGCATCGGTATGGCGGTGCCATTTCCATGCGCCGTCTTCAATTTTTTCAAACGTATCTGTCGCACCCTCGCAAGCGAGAATGCGGGCATAGGGCTTACCGTCAACTGCGATAACGTGACCCTCGCCTGCTTTAATGATTTCTGTCATTTAAAGAGTCCTCCAAAAGAAATTCTTCAAGTGGGAAATTTTTTACACCTAACATTATACCTTATCGCCAAACAAAAAGCAAGCCGTAATGTCAAAATATTGATAAAACAAACTTTCTAAAAATATAGCAACAAAAAGCAGACTTCCGCAAAGAAGTCTGCTTTTTCTAAAATATCTGACTGAAATTATTTAATACATTCCGAAAGCGGTCTGTATTCTCGCACGTAACCTCCGGTCATGGAAGTTGCCTTGCACATTCCGCCGTTTTCATCGTATTCGTAAATCTCTTCGAAATAAAGCCCGTCGATTGCGACGTCACGCTTTTGCGTTTTGATTATTCTTCCGAAGGAATCGTACTCCTCTATCCAGTAATATATACTGTTTGCAATAGTCTGCTCTCCATCGGAATTGTAGAATTTGTGGGTGGTTTCGTTGCCGTTTTCATCATAGTGGTACTCAATATAGCCTAAAAGGTTTCCGTTTGAAAGATACTGCTCCTCTTTCATAACGAGTCCGTCCTCAAAGGTACGTACCCAATGGTCACTCAGCCTTCCGTCCTCAAAGGTCTTTGCATCGACAACGCCGTTTTCACCGTAAGTATATACGGTAGTTTCGGCATCATCCTCAGGCTCTTCGATTTCTTCAACCAGTCTGCCTTCGGCATCGTATTTACGTATATAGTCGGTGTATTCGCCTTTTTCGTAAACGGTGTAACCGCCGTCCGCAAGGTCGGTGTACTCAAATACGGTTTCAGAAACACTTCCGTTATTGCCGGTCTTCACGATTTTCGAAAGTCTTCCGTCGCTGTTATACACGTAATCTCTGACTATATTAGATTTTGTGCCGGTTTCCTTATACAAAACGTATTCCTCGTCGGGCACGGGAGCGGTTTTTGAAGCATTCTCCTCGACATTCCCAACTGAATTTTCACCTGCGCCTTCGCCATCTGCGGTAACATCTGCGCTACCATTTCCGCCACAAGCCGCAAGACTGCAAAGGATAATAACAGCAAAAAGTACTGAAAGTAATTTTTTCATATGTATCTCCTTAAAGTATTTTAAACAGTATAACAATTCCCTTCAGCCTTGTCAACATAAATAATCGTCTTCACTGTAAACTTTCATACCCTTTTCATGACCGCCGTAGACAGTTACCCCGTCGTATTTGCGGAGGTCAAGGGTTCCATTTGTGTACAGTATCTCAATAATTTCCTCTGCGAGAGCAGTGGGAAGATTTTTGTCAAAAGACGCATACCCGACTTTAAAGCCGAATTTACTGCCCTCAACGGTAAGTCTTATACTACACCTGCTGTCATCGCATAACGGTGAGCGATCATACGTGTCCACCGTTGCCGCCGAAACCTCAAGCACCATAAGCGAATTTTCGGGAACCACGTCAACCGAATCACAAAAGCGCGAATATCTTCCTATAACTTTCATATCTATCCCCCTATTTCCGTGTAGTATTTTTCTGCAGTCTTTTCGGCGTACTCGCGTGCCATAATCTCCGAAAGTTGATTACTGTATCCGAACAAATCGTGCTTGCCGTCGTTGTAGTCGCAAAACTCACGCGCATAGTTTGCCGCAATGCCGAAATCCCTCATATTTTTAAATCTGTCAGGCAAGCCGACGTATGCCTCGGCAAGCATATACTGATAGGCGTGATAGCACTCGTGCAAAACGCTGTTAAGGCATTCCTTTGCACTGTCGTTTTGAATATGCTTTACGTCAATTTTGATTCTGTGCTGGCGCGGCTCGTAAACCGCAAGCTCTCCGTTTTTAAGTTCGCATACCTCAAAATAAATTTCGTGGTCGATGTCGTTATTTGCAATTTCTATGTTCTTAACAGTGGCAAGAACCTCGGTTTTTGCCCTTACGTCGGCTTTCTTCCATCTGTCCTCATTTAAGAGCATCAGTATATCAAGCTTGTTTTGCACCGTCCATTCATAGGCATCCTCATATCCGTCTACGGTTTCTGTCTTTGCGAGTAAAAGACCGTGCCCAAACATAGTTTTTATGCCTACGGGAAGTATAAGCAGCAGCATACAAAGAGCTACTATTGCGCGCACCCCGGCGGCACTTGCCAACAAGCGCCACTTTAGTTTTATTTTCTTTGCGGTAAACATAATTACGACAAAAGCAAGTGCCGCCACACCCGTTATGCAAAGGAGAAGGACTATTTCCTTTTTAAAATAAGGCATATACGATACAACAGCATAAAGTTCAAGCGGAATCAGTGCGTTTACCCATATTGATACACAGTTTCTGCCGCGTATATAGGATAATGCGGTGCAAATTGCGCTCACCAAAACAAGCGTAGCAAACAAGATGCATTTTGACTCGACAACGCTTAGCCCCGGCAGCGAAACAAAGCAAATATTGCAAAATGCGCAAAGCAGTACCAATGAATAAAAAACGGTGTCAATCAAAAATTCTTTCTTTGAGTATGTATTTTTGAGTAAAAACATTTTAGTCCTCCAAAGGATTTTCTTTTTTATTCTTCCTGTTCTTTTTCTTCTGCGCCTCCATTTCGTCAAGTTCACGTATGCGCTCGTCGATATCCCTCATCTGTCTTTCAATAAATTCGTTAAGGCGCTCACCCATAAACATATCCTCTTCCGGACTCGGCCCTCTGCGGCAAACATTTCTTGTGGAGCTGTTTTCAAGTTCGCTAAGCATTTTCTCACGCTTTTTCTCTTTTACGTACTCTTCTATGTTAAACACTGACGGCTTAAGATTATTTCTGCTATTAAAAGTTTCCGGCGGTTTATGATCGCTGCAATCAAATATTTCCGTGTAGTCGGGGAGCCACGTAACAAACTTTGTTCTGCCTGAAATCAGCACAAGCGCCTGCCCTGTTTTCATTGCGGCAAGCTGTGCGGGAGTTATGAGCGCATCCTTTATAAACGTACCGTTATACTCTATATGTCGTTCACCGCACATCTGTGACAGGTACGTAAGCGTATTCCAGTTGTTAGTACGAAAGGCTATGATTGCATCGGTGTTTCCTATAATCGTCTGCGCATTTGACTCGCCGTAAAGATCTGTAAGCTGTGAAAGAGTCTGCAAAACGTAGTGAACTCTGATGTTTCTCGAACGGGCGGAGGAAAGTATCTGCGGGAGGCTGGGAATTGCACTGCCTATGCTGAAAAGCTCCTCAAGTATAAGGTTAAGGCGCACCGGAAGTCTGCCGCCGTACTTTTCGTGTGCAATTTGAATAAAATGAGTCACGAGCTGGTTAACGAGAAGGCCGCACTGAGCCGAAAACACGTCGGTTTCATCAGGCATAATGATGTAAATCATCACTTTACCCGCACCGTCAAAATCCTCGATGTAAAGGTCGTCAATGCTTCCGAATGACATCATTCCCTCGGTTTGTGCAAATACAGAAATTCCCTGAAGGAAGTTCGAACGTATGCTTCCTTTGGTTTCACTTGCGGTATTCAGGTAGCTGTGAAGCTGCATTTTGGACACAGGATTTTTCTGAATATCGGTAAGCTCGGAAAGATACGTGTTTGAAGAAAAACGCTTGTCGCCGTGTGCAATAAGATTATACACGCTCGTCATATTTATCTCGTCTTCGCGTCCGCTCTCAAAAAGTGCAAGGGTTGCACCGACAAATACCGAACGTGCACTGAACTGCCAGAACGGGTCTGTTCTGTTGATCGGGAAAAGGCTGTCTGCAATATTGTTTACAAGCTTTTCTGCCGTCTCTTTTTTATGCACGTCGCCCGAAATATAAAGCTGATACGGATACCACAAAAAGTTTACACTGTTGCTGCTGAAAACGTCGCGCATATTTATAACACGGACAGTATAGCCTTTTTCTCTTGCGTATTCCGAGGTTTCGTAGTAAAGGTCACCTTTGGGATCGACAACTATTGCCGACTCGCCCGCTTCAATGATAGAGCGCGTAAGCGGAAGCGTTCCCGAACGGGTCTTGCCAGAGCCACTTACTCCTACGTAAGCGCAGTGCTGTTCACCGCCAAGCATATAGTTTTTGCCGTCTTCACGGTAAAGTACGGCGCCTCCAACTCCTTTTCCCTCTTCGCAAAGTACTTTCTTTATTTCTTTTTCTGTTGAATATCTCTGATTATCCATCTTATTTCTTCCTCGACATTTCAATGTATTTTTCCTTATACTCTTCTCCGTATAAGACTTCGACGTTGTCTATCTCTGCACAAACTCTGTTTATAAGCGCGCTGAGATTTCGTATTTCAGGCGAAGCATAGAAAATAACGGTTGCATACTCTGCGCATTTTGCGATCTCGGCAAAAAAGTATTTACTCTGTTTTTCATCAAGAGAGTCTGAGAGTGCGCTGATATCAAACGTGAGAATTCCCTCGTAAAAATTGGTGTATCCTGCCGCGCTCTTTATCTCAAAAAGCATTTTATTGATCTGGCATAAAGTTCCGTCAAGCGTGTAGTCAAGGTGACTGTCAAAACCGCCAAAGCGGCGTACTTTATGAGTTTCAAACATTTCTGCCGCATATTCGGCAAATCTGCACTGCTTTTGCTTATCGTCAAGCAAAATGAAAAGGTGGCTTGGCTTTACTTCTTTATCGCAAGTGCTCTTTACTCTTTCTGCCGCTGCATACAAAGCGCTTTGACATACAATCTGCTTATTCATCATTTTCGTCCCCCTGTCCGATTCTATCCGCTATCCCGTATTCAACCGCCGCGTTTGCATCAAGCCAGAAGTCTCGCTCGGAATCTCTTTTAATCTGCTTTTCGCTCTTTCCGGTATTCTCGGCAAGGATAGAATTCAACTGCTGCTTAACGCGGATAAAATGCTCTACGTTTATTTCCATATCACTGACTCTTCCCTGAGTGCCTGCCGACGGCTGATGAATCATTACTTTAGCCGAAGGTGTCACGTACCTTTTACCCTTGGTGCCCGCTGACAAAAGGAATGCGCCCATACTTGCCGCAACACCGGTTGCAACAGTTATGATCTCGCACTGCGCCGCTTTCATTGCATCGTAGATTGCAAGACCTGCCGTAACAGAACCGCCGGGACTGTTGATAATAATTTTTATCGGCTCACTGCTCTTTGCCGCAAGATAATTTATCTGAAGCACCGTGCTGAGTGCGCTGAGGTCGTTTACCTCGCCGATATAGACCGTTCTCTTCTTGAGAAAGTTGTAGTTTATAATGTTTATCGCCTGCTCTGTGCCGTTGAACGTTTCAATAACGCTCGGAATAAGTATTTCGTTCATATTACCGCTCCTTTATCTGTAAGAATAATAGTCTTGACCTCGGGAATATAAATTTTGTTTTTTACAACAAAAATTCCGCTTTCGGTTCTGCTTATCTCGGCTGCGCCGATAATTTTCTTTTCTTCAAACATTTCTTTGTCCTCCGTGTTTGTATTTACATCTTTAATAACGGAGTAAAAACAAAAATATCCAAAAAAACAACCGCAAAAGCGGTTGTTTTATAATTTTATTTTGAGTTTGCTCCCCTCTGCACTCATAGATACGCCTATTTCACTAAGCATTCGTACGTCGTAATACCCGTCGCCAAGCATATACTTCGACGCCCCGCGGATATAGTCAAAGCGGTTATACATACATAACATAAGCGTATCGCTTTCCCCGTCATAGACTGTTGCACCGCCGAGAACAAAGTAAAGCTCCGATACGTCAACTCCGTATTTGCCGCGCATATTCATAAGCAGCGGTTCCCCGTTCTGCATATTGAACTCCATACCGTACATAAAAAAGCGCGTATCGTTTGAGTCGAGCGTAATTTCGGAATGCGCCGAAACGAGATTGTTCATATAAGCCGTATCGAGCGCCGCATCCGTATACATATTTTTTTCGTATCTGTGACAGTTTTCAAAAGCCTTTTTGCTAAACGACGTTGTGCTCAGCATAATCGTATCGAGACTCACGGTAATGTCAAAATGCATCCACTTTCCGTCGTCAGTACGCGCGCAGTTCCAACCGTGCGACACCCATACGCCGCCGCTCAGCAGTTCACCGCGCACATACAGACAAGGCACACCCATAAACGTGAGAATCAATGCAGCAAGGGCGGCAAATGCCTGACATACTCCGCTTCTCGTTTTTAGCAACGAATAAGCCGAATGATCCTTGTAGCTTCCCGTAAGCTTATACGTGAAGTTGTTTTTCATATACTGCCAGACAGCATTTATGCAGTCCTTTGACCGATGATTTTTTGGCAGTTTACGAAGCAGTGACTCGGCAATCTTAGCCGATGCGCATCTTAACTCCTTAGTTTCTTTTTCACTGTACATATACGTCATACCGAATTCGAGAAAATGGTTATTGCCGAATGGGTAGTTATAGGTTTTCAGCGCATACGCGCGCGACTGATTTATCGGAAGTGAGGCATATCCTTCGTTATATGCGTTTTCGCAAAGAGTAACAAACGCTTTTCTCGACTTTGCTCTGCCTATAAGCGAAAAGCTTTTCGCCATAGAATTCTGCATTGCCCTTAAGCAAACGGGAATTTTGTTTGAATCCTCGATTTTACACACTATATTCATATCTATACCACCCTTATTTTTACTCGTGTGCCGTCGGGCAAAAATCTGAGTTGCCGTGCTATATATGCACCCGCACCCCTGTTATCGGCGGGGTTCAGATAGAACACGTCGGCACCCTCTCCTCCTTCTTTGAACATAGCCATAGGAACCTCGTCGCGGTCAAATTCGCCCCGCGCGTCCGTTTCTCTCAGCGATGCCTCCCGACGCGACAGAGCACCGGCGCGGTCAATCGTTACAACACTCGGCTGACCGCGCATATTTGCAACTCTCATATGCTCTGCGGTTTCGGGATAGCGCGAAGAGTCAAGTATGCATATATAAACGTTTTTGCTGCAATAAACCCCGTCCTTGACCTCCGATACAAGGTTAAGATCGTGTATGTATCTGCCCATAAACACAATAGCCTCCGAGCAAATATTACTTGCCATACGGCTTTCGTTTAAGAAATCTTCGCAAAGTGCTCTGCCTGCGCCGCGGCACCTGTTATTCAACCGCTCAAGCTCTGCCTGCTTTTTACGGATTTTCTCAAGTTCTGCGCGCAATCTTTCGCATTCATCGGTAAAGCGCTGTGAGTCTATATCGTCCGTATCGCTCATATAAAGATATTCAAGCTCGCTTTCAATCTGCTCGGTTCTTTTTTCGCAGTCTGCAAGCGCATCCGATACTGCGCAAAACAGCGACTCGCTCTCAAATCTTATCCGCGCACTTACGTCTGCAAGTTCGGCATAATACTTCTCATACGCGCTCATAGTTTCGTCTACCGCTACAACAGTAGCATTGAAATCACTGGTCATCATTTCAGTATGAAATATCTCTGAGTTTTTCTACAAGCTTCTGAATATATTTGACGTTCTCTTCAAGACGGTCAAGCTGCTTTTGCGAATCCTTGTGATACTCCTCGATTTTATCCTTTAAAAGTTCGTACTGCGGGTCATCCCAGTTATCGCGTTGGTCCTTGCACTCCTCGAGAAGAGTGTCGTAAAGCTCCTCTATCTCCTCACGCTTTATATCAAGGAACTTGCCGAACTCCTCAAGCTCGTCAACATCGTGTACTATTACTGCGTTTACCATTTTTTCCTCCTAATACGTACTCATTATTTCTTCAAATTCGCGGCAGGCATTATATAAAAACCGTTCAATATCACGCGAAAGCTCCGAAAGTGCAGCGGTATGCCTCTCAATCGGAATCAGGAATTCCCGCTCAAGCTTTTCGGATGCGCGGTCGTTCCAATCGCGTGCCTCGGCACACCCTAAAGCCGCATTTTCTATTCTATCGAAATCGTAAGGCATGCCGCATCTCCCTTTTCCTTAAGCCATATACCGTCACGCTTATCGGTTATGCGCAGCGGCGTACCGAACAGTGCCGCCTGTCTGCCGCCAAGCTTTTCATTGTTACTGTTACACACAAGCGTATAGTTCGTGAGATGATCATACACGCGCGTAGTATAGTTGGGGTTAT
>JAFYPS010000097.1 GCA_017547395.1 Clostridia bacterium | reverse complement strand
TCCTTATGTATTTAAATTGTTTTTTTTATTACTTAACGATTTCGCCGTAGAATTCGCCGAATGCTGCAGCAGCATTTGCTTCATCGGTGTCGATGTGCATAGCGAGTGCGAAAGAGGGATTAACTCTTACAACAACGTCGCCGAAAACAGTGCTTCTGCCGTTGGAATCGAGTTTAACGCTTACAACTTCCTTGTCGCTAACGCCGAACTTTTCAGCATCTGCGGGAGTCATATGGATGTGACGCTTAGCAACGATAACGCCCTCGGTAAGTTCAACTTCGCCTGCGGGGCCAACGAGCTTGCATGCAGCACTTCCTGCAACGTCGCCGCTTTCGCGAACGGGTGCGGAAACGCCGAGGGTACGCGCGTCGGTGAAAGAAAGCTCAACCTGAGTTGCGTTTCTTGCGGGACCGAGAATGATTACGTTAGCGATAGGTTTCTTGGGACCAATGAGAGTAACTCTCTCTTCGCAAGCGTACTGACCGGGCTGGCTGAGGTCCTTCTTGTGGGTAAGGGTGTATCCCTTGCCGAAAAGGGTCTCGATGTCAGCGGTGGAAAGGTGTACGTGTCTTGCAGATGTTTCTACCAAAAATTTTTCTGCCATGGTTCTATCTCCTTGTGTGTATAAATTTTTGCATAATTCTACATTGTTAAGTATAACACAAGCATTTTGATTTGTAAATGTTTAAAGTAAAAGATTTTTGTACAAACTTTTACTGTATTTTATAAAAATAATACAATTAGCAGCCGAAAGGGGAAGAAAATGGCAGAGGAAAAGGAAAAAGAAACAGAAATTGACACGGATGATCTTGGGAATATTGCAAAAAGCGGAAGCATAACGGTCGGTGAAAAGGGTGAATCGATACACTGTATGTCGGTTATCGGGCAGATAGAGGGACATTTTTTTCTCGACTCGGGGCAGAAAACCACAAAATACGAGCATCTTATACCGCTCATATGTGCTATCGAGGAGAATTCTGAAATAGATGGGCTTTTGTTGTTGCTTAATACGATGGGAGGCGACGTTGAGGCAGGTCTTGCAATAGCCGAGCTTATCGCATCTATGACAAAGCCGACGGTAACGCTCGTGCTTGGCGGCGGCCATTCAATCGGCGTACCGCTTGCGGTTTGCGGAAAACGTTCATTTATAGTTCCGAGCGCGACAATGACGCTTCATCCCGTTCGCACAACGGGAACTATTATCGGTGTTCCGCAAACCTTTTACTATTTTGACAAAATGCAGGACAGGATAATCCGTTTTATCTGCGAGCATTCCCGCGTGCACGAGTCACAGCTTCGTGAGATGATAAACAACACAAGAGAGCTTGCAAACGACGTCGGCACAATCATTGACGGATTTGAAGCGGTGAAATGCGGACTTATTGACGAGGTCGGCGGACTTTCAAGTGCCATCGGCGCGCTGAAAACGTTAATAAGAGAGAAAGAATAAATTAATGTTTACACGCGACTCACTCATCACGGTGGTGACTTCTGTTCTGTCGCGCGATTGATTTCGCCTCGATGCGCGAGGCGCATCGATTTTGGTAAAATACCGGCGAAACCATTTTTGCTTTTGTTCAATCAGCGCCTCGGTTTGCAATGATTTCGTAGGGGAGGGGTCTCCCCCTCCCGAAAAGCATAGGTTTTGTTATAATAAACGGGAGGCGGAACGCCTCCCCTACAGATTTGCGGTCTTCAATTTACTCACATAAACAATAATTTATGGTAACTTTCTCTTTTTATTTCCTCTTGAAACGACACACTATATTTGATATAATGTAATATAGTAAAAACTTCAGGAGGACTTTATGCGTTACGGAATTATTAAAATCGATCCATATCTCAAGCCTTTTGAAAAAGATATAAATTTAAGAATGGAAAATTATTTTGCAAAGCGCAGCGAGCTTGTCTCCGATGGCACACTTGCTGACTTTGCAAACGGTTACGAGTATTTCGGCATACATAAAACTTCTTCGGGCTGGGTTTATCGCGAGTGGGCGCCTGCGGCTGATGAAATGTATTTTACGGGTGATTTCAACGGTTGGGACGTTTACGGCTGCCCGATGAAAAAACTCAAAAACGGTGTTTTTGAGGTGAAACTCCGCGGCAAAAACGCGCTTAAGGTCGGACAGCGGGTTCAGGCGGTTGTAATTCACAACGGCGAGACTCTCCGCCGTATTCCCACTTATGCAACCCGAGTTGAGCAGGACAGAGAAACCGTAGCCTGGTGCGCGGTTGTTGACGACGTTCTCTATGATGATTTTGAATGGACGGATGCCGACTTTAAAAAGGCAAAGGTACCGTATATATATGAGTGCCACGTCGGAATGGCACAGGAAGAAGGCAAGGTAGGCTCGTATATCGAGTTTGCCGACAACATTCTCCCTAAAATCAAAGGCCTTGGCTATAACACCATTCAGATAATGGCGATAATGGAGCATCCTTATTACGGTTCCTTTGGCTATCAGGTGTCCAATTTCTATGCTGCGTCTTCACGCTTCGGCAGTGGGAAAGATCTCAAAAAACTTGTTGACAAAGCGCATTCAATGGGAATTACGGTGCTTCTCGACGTAGTGCATTCTCACGCGGTAAAAAACACTAATGAAGGCCTCAATATGTTTGACGGTACCGAGTATCAGTTTTTCCACGAGGGCGGAAAGGGTAATCATAGCGCGTGGGATACAAAGCTCTTCAACTACGGTAAAAACGAGGTTCTGCATTTTCTGCTTTCCAACCTGAAGTTCTGGATGGAGGTCTACCACTTTGACGGCTTCCGTTTTGACGGCGTAACCTCTATGCTCTACCACGACCACGGTCTTGGAAGTGCGTTTACAGGCTACGATCTTTACTTCTCACTCAATACCGATACCGAGGCGGTTACGTATCTTCAGCTTGCAAACGAGCTTGTACATTCTATTGACGAAAACGCGATTACAGTTGCAGAGGATATGTCCGGAATGCCCGGTATGTGCATACCGATAAAGGATGGCGGCATCGGCTTTGACTACCGTCTTGCCATGGGCGAGCCGGATATGTGGATCCGGTTACTGAGGGAGGCTCCGGATGAATACTGGGATCTGAATAAAATTTATTATGAACTTGCAATCCGCCGTCCCGGAGAAAGACAGATCGGCTACTGTGAGTCTCACGATCAGGCGTTAGT
>JAFYPS010000096.1 GCA_017547395.1 Clostridia bacterium | reverse complement strand
GGTATTGTTGAGCAGCATCCTGACCACAACGTAGTGGTACTCACTCACGCGTATCTTCATCACGATTATACCACTCTTGATAAAAATGACCAACACATCAAAGGAATGTCAAACTTTGCCGATCAGATGTGGGACAAGTTCGTTTCAAAGCACGAAAATATAGTTCTTGTGCTTTCGGGACACATCGGTCATGATTACGTTGTTGTAAATCAGCGTAAGGGCGAAAAGGGTAATACCGTTACCGAGATGCTCCTTGACTTTCAGTCGAGCGACAACGGTGCTAAGAATTACGGTGTCAGTGAAAACGGTCTTGGTGTGGTAAATATGTTCCATTTTTCCAAGGACGGAAAGACTCTCACCGTTGAGACTTATTCCACAGTTATGGATAAACATTTTATGGAGATAAATCAGCTTACCGTAGAGCTTGACGTTGTCGGCAACAACACCTACGTAAAGCCCGAGAAAGACCCCATTCCTCCGAGAGTAGGTGCTAAGACAACCGAAATTAAAATGACTATCGATTCTCTTACCGCCACTGTTAACGGTGAGGCTAAGACTCTTGATGCAGCACCTATTATCCGCAATAGCCGCACAATGCTTCCCGTACGCTTTGTAGCAGAGAACCTCGGTGCAACTGTAGGATGGGACGATGCGACAAAGACTGTAATAATCAAACGAGATGCTACTGTTATAGAAATCGTCATCGGGTCCAGAGTTGCAAAGGTTAACGGAAAAAATATAGCACTCGACTCCCCTGCATTTATCGAGAACAGCCGCACGTATCTTCCTGTACGTGTAGTTGCCGAAAATCTCGGTGCCGAAGTTTCATGGGATGATGCGACCAAGACCGCAACACTTACAAAGTGATGATGCAAACCTTATATTTTTGAAGAAGGATGCATAATAAAGAATATATTAGGAGGCTAACCGTGTATCACAAGATTCAAAGCGTGAAGGCCGTTAGAGTGATGGCAATTCTTTTGTCTGTCGCGCTTACTTTTGCAGGTCTTGCATTTTCAAGCGAGGTTACTGCCAAGGAGACCGAGGATTCTGCCAAAATGGGAACTATAGAGGAGATAATTGCCTCGTATTACGGCCCCGACGGCAGACCTATGTCATGCGCACACAGAGCGATAACGTATATTGATAACCCTATTCCCGAAAACTCGCTTGCTGCAATTCAAGATTGCATCGACCATAAGGTTGACATTGTTGAGCTTGATATTGCAAGAACCGAGGACGGTGTGTTCGTTATTTCGCACGATAACTCTATTAATCGTACTACTACGTATACGGGCTCGGAACTTATTTCTGAGATGACCTATAATGAAATATGCGAATATCCGCTTTTGCAGTATATAGGCGGCTCCCGTGGTGTGTATTATGATGAGAGCGGCAAAACTCTCGTGGTGCCCACCTTTGAACAAGCACTTGCACTCTGCAAGGATAAAGTGATGATAAACCTTGACAAATTCACAGGTCTGTGGAACTACCGTATGGAGATTTACGACATAGTGAGAGAATACGATTGTGTTGACAGCGTTATTTTCAAGGGTGACTATGATTGCGATCTGCTTAGACGCTGGCACAAGCAGATAAAGACGGAGTACGGTGAGGATGCAGAGATGCCTAACTTCTGTACGCTTAACAGTAACGGTGATGCGGAAAAATTCATTAGTTTAATTAAAAGTCATTACGATGCGTCTACTGCGTTTGCGGTAGAAACAACGTTTGGCGACTATTCTCGTCCTCAGGCAGATCCTTCGGTTCTCGAGCAGGTAAGAAAGTATGCGAGAACCTTTGTAAACGTTTTGACCGACACTCACAGCAAAACGGGATACTGTGCAGGCAACAGAGAGAATTCGACGGGCTGGGCTGAACTTATCGACCTCGGATACAACATTCTTCATACCAATAATTCGGCAGATCTAGCGGCTTATATCTATGCCAATGCAGAAGAAAGAGACATAGCAAAGGGCATAGACACATTGTATTTTAGCGGCTACAAGCATAATAAAACCGATTATACCATAAAAATAGAAGATTCGGCTGTGCGTCTTTATGACGGCGACTATATCTATTTCGAGAACGTAGATTTTTCTTCGGCAAAGGAAAGCATTATTGCCGATATCGTGGCAGAAACAACAACCGGACAACTCGTGATAAGAGCTGGCTCTAAAAACGGCAAGGTGGTTGCAAAATATGACCTTTCGATGTTTCCGTCGCGCGCCATCAGCGCTGTAGAAAAGGTGAAAAGCGATAGCCTTGGCCTTTGTGACCTTTACGTATGCGCTGAAAATATGAGTGGCGGCAGCGTTTTGATTTCAAAGCTTACGTGCGCCGAGCCTAAGGTTGGAAAGAACCCCTATGTTTATGGCGTCTATGTGTTCACACGCCCCGGAAAGGCTCCAACTCTGCCGGGAACAGTCACCGTGATAAACGAATACGGCTTTGCTTATAGCTCTGAGGTTAAATGGCAGGCTATACCCGAAGCTTGCTATGAAAAAAATCTTTCATTCTTTAACGTTCCCGGTATATTAAAGGAAACGCGTGAGAAGATATATGCAACTGTTACCGTACTTGATTTGGATATGAGTGACGCCGCGCGTTGGTACGATTCGGGAGTAGGCGTTGAAACCAACGGAGCCAATGAGGTGATTGCATGGCACGATAGAATTTCTTCATACTCTGCAACCGCAACTGAGAAAAAGGCACCGGTTTACCGTTCGGGTGTTATCACCTTTGATGGGGTTGATGATAGTATGACATATGAGCATAGCCTTAGCGGAAAATCCGATATAACAATGATTATTAACGCAAAGTCCGACAAATACAGTACCGATTATTTGAAGGATTACACGATAAATAATGCCGCGCGGTACACATTGCTTCATTATCCCGAGTCCGGAAGTTGGGGAAGTGTATGGCTTACGAGTTTTAAAGACGGTATAGTTTGTCGCTTCGGTTCGGGACTTAGCGGAAATCGCGGTATTTATTACAATGGCGTGACCGTTAACGGTTGGAATACCGTATCTGCGGTAAAGAACGGCGAATCAGAAAAGCTATATCTTAACGCGTCTATGATATATGATAGAGCAAGCGATGCGAGCGCACAGTATTGCGTTGGCAGTGCAGGCGAGACTGTTGAGAATACTCACGAGTACGCATATATAGGATGCGGTATTCAGTCGACGAGAAATTATTATTATAACGGAAGTGTTTCCGACATTGTAATATTCGAGCGTGCGCTGAGCGATAGCGAGATAGCTGTGCTTTCGGAATATTTCAGCGCGAAGAATCAAGGCAAGCTGAAGGATATGAGTGACGGAATACAAAGTGATTTTGGAGATCTCGACTCTTTCTTTGCTGAGGAAACGGTTACCGAGATAAAGCTTACCATCGATTCTCTTACAGGTTACGTAGACGGCGAAGCAAAAGCGCTTGACGCGGCTCCTATTATCCGCAATAGCCGCACAATGCTTCCGGTACGTTTTGTAGCAGAGAACCTTGGTGCAACTGTAGGTTGGGACGATGCGACAAAAACTGTAACAATCAAACGCGATTCCACTATTATTGAAATTGTTATCGGTTCCAAAATCGCAAAGGTTGACGGCAAGAATATAGCACTCGATTCCCCTGCGTTTATTGAGAACAGCCGCACGTACCTCCCCGTACGTGTAGTTGCCGAGAATCTCGGTGCTGAAGTTTCTTGGGACGATGCAACAAAGACCGCAACATTGACAAAATAAAGCAAAAAGGGCTGCTTCTGCAGTCCTTTTTTGTAGTAAAATTATGCTTGAAAATTAGTGACCGAAATGCTATAATTTAACTAATTCATTCGGAGGCGTTTTAGTATGAGACAGACGAAAAATAAATACAGCAGTGCATATAACCGCGCAAATAATGAGCGCTGGAAAAAGGCGGCTCAAGAGAAAACGCCTGCGCCAAAGAAAAGATACAAACCGCTTCCTATGTGGCTTACCGCTTTGCGTAACTTTTTATTGTTTACTGTCATTATGGCATTGCTACTGACATTTATGTTTGTCGGCGGCAATGACCTTACTGCTTTTTACAGCGAAGAGGACTTTGCAAAATATGCCGAGATTAAAAGTGAGTTTGTCGAATACGAGGGCAAATGGATGCCGTGGACAGAGCATGAGATAACAGTGGTAAGCGTATCAAAGCGCTATCAGTATGCGGCGGCAGTAATTGATTTTTCGGAGTACGAAACGGATGATTGCTACAGCGGAGTCATAAATTTTGACGGTGACGCGGTTTCAAACCGTCAGCAGCTTGAGCATATTCTGATACTCAATCCTACACACGGTGTAGGTGAGCATGACGGGCTTTACATATACACAGAAGATGAACTTTTTAACAAGGCGTACGGTTGCCGACCCGCAGAGGAATTTTACGAATTGCAAAGAGAGTATGAGGCGGAACACATAAATCTTTTGGCAATTATGCAAAACGACTTCGACCACATTATGTATAACCTCATGCAGGGAAGCGGACTGAAATGGATACTTCCTATAGTTTTATTGGCAGTGTGCGCAGTATATGCGATTTTCGTGTACAGAAAGCGCACTGAAATGTCGCTTGAGGGGCTCAGTACCATTACTGTGCTTTGGGGAGTGAGCCTTATTGCAGTCTGTCTTGGCGTAATGGGACTTATGCTTGTCGGCGGTGATATGGCGGCCGAGGGCGGAATCGGCGGAGTCGTCACAACGGTTATCGTCATTGTTACGGGAATTGCCGCGCTTTTGTATATTGTTTCTATGTTGCTGCCGTTGTTGCTCGATATAGATTTCGGTTACGGTTTTTCTGTGTTCTGGATAAAGGTTATTGCTTCTCTCGGCGTCTCCGCTTTGGCTTTCGGAATCGGTGCCGTGCTTGAAGCGTTTATGGAAGAATATACGATTTTGCATACAGTAATAATGATAGTGCTTGTTATTGTAGCACTTATGGCATTCTACGCTTTTGCAGGAATGCTTGCGGCAAGGTCGGTTATTTTCAAAACGTATATGGATATTTCTATTGCTACAATTGAAGTGGCAGAGCGTGCAGGCAGCGTATGGCTTATGTATGCACTTTCTGCAAAGGCCTACGAGTATGAGCAGGCATCAAACTCAAGTTACTGTGGCTATGATTACTTTGCGGACAAGAAAAGAAAGATCTTTGAGGATGCGGCAAATGCTATTGAACGTGACCTTGACGGAGAAGAATAGCTTAAAGCAAAAAGCTTGGTATCTAATCGTTCAGTATTCTGGAGTGAGTTTGATGAGTAATATCGGCGGCCGTAAGGAGAAAAAATGCAGAAAGAAACTACTGCCTTTAATATAAAAAGTATAAATGTATCAGCATACTTCTGCGGAGACGAGGCAAGACTTGCTTCATCATATGATTGTCATCATCATAACGCATGTGAGATTTATATCAATATTTCGGGAAAGGTTGCCTTTCGCGTAGAGGACAGGGTTTACAATATAAAAAGCGGTGATGTTATTTTAACCCGTCCTTCCGAAAAGCATCACTGCATTTTGAAGGAGGCGGGGGAGCATAACCATTTCTGTATACACTTTTCCGCTAACGAACACGAAGAGGTTTTTCGTGTGTTCTATGACAGAAAGAGCGGCGAGAGCAACCTTGTTTCACTGTCTTCTCACAAAAGGGAAGAGCTTCTGAATTTTTGCCGCACTCTTACCGGGAGTAGCGACATAATAAAGAAGCATATTGCGTTTTACAGCATACTTGATATACTTTCGGGAGCGCAGTTTTCCGACGGTTACAAGAAGCTGCCCGATGATGTACAGTTTGCGGTGAACCGAATGAATGAAAGTTTCTCCTCTGCGCTGACGGTAAAGGAACTTGCAGAGCAAGCATACGTTACCGAGAGTACGTTGACACGGCATTTTAAGGCATCAATCGGAATGTCGCCGTATGCATACGTTCAGCAGTTGCGGTTTGCCAACGCTCTGTCTGTTCTTGAAAACGGAGGAAGCGTTACCGAGGCGGCGCTTTCAAGCGGCTTTGCCGATTATTCGCATTTCATCGCTATGTTCAAGAAGAGATATGGCAAGACTCCCTTACAAATTAAAAATGAAATTAAAAAGCAATAAAACCTGCAAGGAAAATTCCTTGCAGGTTTTATTATTTGAATTCATAAATTTGGATTATACCTTGCGCTTTTTCCAGTTTGGCTTCCAGTTTGCCGTCGGCAGTGATTCTCAAACTGCCTTCGCCAAATGAATCGGATAACTCATATTGGCGCGTACTGTCAAAGTGAATGTTAAACGTTTTTTCCTGAGACTCGTTGTCAACGTTGCTTATGACCCGGAAAAAGCCGATACCTTCTTCCGGTATTTCAAATTGCTCGGCATAAAAGTCGCTTGTTCTATTTTTGCATTCTGTCAGAGGATAAAAGTTTCCGTCGAGCATAATTGGCGATACTTTTTTCCATATAGCTTTGAAACTGTTGTTAAGCTTTTTGTCATCTTCGTTACAGGGACTTCCTAACTGTACGGCGGGTGCCAGCGAGCAAACATATGTGAAAACGTCTGCTTTTCGCTGGTTATGGGGAATATATCTGTTGCAGGCGTCGCGCCAGTCAGATATATGCGAGCGGTAATACATAGTCCATTCGTTTAGAAAACGGTACTGCTTTTGTTTTATTGTATGTGAGCCGTAGCCTACGTCGGTATAATGAAAAGGCACGCCTCTTCTTAACAGATCCATTTCGTTACGTCTGCCACCCGATGCGCAAACGTCAAACAGAAGTTCGGGATTCCTTTTGGAAAGCGTGTCCCACAAACGCATATGTCCCTGCACGTGTGCATTTTCAAGTGCTCCGATGCGTTCTTGAGTTTCGTACTTTATCCAGTACGGTTCGGGGTTGAAGTTGAAATCCTCACGATATATTGTTACCTTGCTGCTTTTAATTATGTTGTCGATGCGGTCAATAGTCCAGTCAACACATTCGGGAATAGCATAATTTAAAAGTCCGTTGCCGCCGATATCTGCACCGTCTGATTTCAGCACCCACTCGGAATGTTCCTTGTATAATTCTGTATTTGGGCGCACTCTTTCGGGCTCGAACCATAAAAGGAATCTTGTATTCAGCTCTGCGCTTTTTTTGCCTATTGCGCCAAGACCCTCGGGAAATCTATTCGGGTCGGGATACCAGTTGCCGGTGTGCCCCCAGTTCGTTCCGCAGTCATACCATCCTGCATCAATCCACCACACGTCACCTACATCGCCTTTTGCGGCGTGCTTTTCAAGCTCTTCTAACTGCTGTGCAGCAGATGCTCCGCACCATTCTGGGAATCCCGAAACGGGCGCGCATACAATGTGCATTGGCGGAAAGGCTTTGCCGTTAACCTTTGGCATAATGTATTTTCTGAACCAGCGGCGCCACAGGTTCGTACTGTCCGTATCGTTAAGGTTACAGCACATAAGCGTAAGGCTTGGAGTTCTTATCGTTTCACCGGGACGAAGCTTCATATTGCACCTTGACTGTCCGGCATAGAAAACTACGCCGTAATTATCGAACTTAGCAGTTTGAAAAAATGCTTTCCACTTTCCTATCCAGCCAATGGCAAGACGCAACTCAAATTCATCAAATCGAAGTTTTATAAAGGGGGAAGCTCCGTTACATGCTGTGCCGTAAACCGGTTCCAGCATAATACGTTCTGCAAGCTCCTCGCAACGTACTTCATAGCCTCTCTGATCGTGCGTGTCTCCCGTGCTGTAGGTGATACGCGGATTTGCGCCTTCGATAAATCCGTCAAAAACCCGTAAGTCACGGATCAGTTTGCTATCCGTTTCTGCTTTATTTGTAATATATGCAATATATTCCACTACCGGAAATTCCTCATATATAGTACACTCAAAAGTTACCTCAAGGCCGTCAGAATTCATACCGCTGAAAACCGTTTTGGTAACTCCGTTTTTTGTTTTTGATATAACTGTCGGATTGAAACTTTCCGGAATACCGCGCAATATATTATTCTCGCCGGAGCCATTATACTTAAAGCTTATGGGAAGCTTTTTGGGGTCTTCAAAAATAAATCTTTTGATCATATGCTTCAATTCCTCTGCTTCGCGTTTTTTAGTTTATATCAATTATACAACAAAAAAACCTTTTATAATATGAAAAATCAATCCTAAAATATGACATTTCGTGCATTATGCATTTTCAAGCTTTTTTGCTTTAAAATGTATGAATAACCTTGCATTTATACCCGGAATATGATAATATAAAATTTAATTTACTAAAGGACCGCACACAATGATTAAAAAATGGAAACTGACCTATCCCGCATATACGGGCAATGAGCCGCGTAATGCATACGTATATATACCAAATGAGGCAAAAAAACATCCCGAGCGCCGTTATCCCGTGCTTTATATGTTTGACGGGCATAACGTGTTTTTTGACGCGGATGCGACCTACGGCAAAAGCTGGGGAATGAAGGCGTATATGGACAAAACAAAAACGCCGATGATAATAGCCGCGCTTGAATGTAACCATTCGCCAAGCGGCGGAAGACTCTCAGAGTATTCGCCATTCACTTTTTATAATAATAAGCTCGGACATATTGAGGGGCGCGGAAAAGAAACGATGGAATGGTTTGTAAATGTGTTCAAGCCGTACGTTGACTCGCATTTTCCGACACTTTCCGACAGAGCGCATACTTATGTAGCGGGCAGCTCAATGGGCGGGCTTATGAGTCTTTACGCGGTACTTGAATATAATCACGTGTTTTCGCGTGCCGCGGCACTTTCGCCGTCCGTGTGGTTCGCCGCAGAGCAGATGGACGTGCTTATAAAGGGAGCAAGCGTTGCACCCGATACTGCCGTTTATATGGATTACGGCGCAAGGGAACTTGGCAACCACAAGAATATGCCAAAACGTTTTCGCAGAACCGCTGACTTGCTTTTTGATAAAAAAATCGACGTTGCGATACGTATAGTTCCAAACGGTGATCATTGTGAGGCAAGTTGGGAAAAGCAGATTCCCTTATTTATGAATATTCTACTTTACGGAGAACAATAAAATGGAAATGCAGTATATCAGAAGTTATTCTTCTGAGCTTCAGCGAGATATGGAGTGTAAGATTTACGGACATGCAGGACGCCCTGTCTTGTTCGTTCCTTGCCAGGACGGCAGATTTTTCGACTTTGAGAACTTCCGTATGACAGACACCTGGGCGCCGTTTATTGAAAGCGGCAAGGTTATGGTGCTTGCTATAGATACCATTGATAAAGAAACCTGGTCGGATGCGGTTACTCCGGCATACGACCGTATTCGCCGCCACGAAGCGTGGATGCGTTACATAGTAAACGAGGCGGTGCCGATGATTCAGAGCATTGCAAAAGAGCGTAACGGTCAGGACAGCGACACGGGTGTAATCGCATTCGGATGCAGTCTAGGTGCGACACACGCCGCAAATCTCTTCCTTCGTTTTCCCGATAAGTTTTGTGGACTTCTTGCTCTCAGCGGCATCTACACAGCAGAATACGGTTTTGGAAACTATATGGACGAGGTGGTATTTGAAAATTCACCCGTACACTATATTGAGTCTATGCCGTGGCACCATCCTTACGTTGAAAAGTACAATAGCGGGCGCGGCATAATATGTGTCGGCACAGGTGCGTGGGAGGAAACCTCGACCACGTTCCGCTTGAAAGAACTTTTTGAACAGAAGGGAATAAATATCTGGGTTGACATCTGGGGAAGCGACGTTAACCACGATTGGCCCTGGTGGCACAGACAGGTTGAATATTTTGTACCCAAGCTGTTGGAGGATTAAAATGAAAAATTTTATATTTATATCACCTAATTTCCCGACTAACTATTGGCAGTTTTGCAAGGAACTCAAAAATAACGGTATGAACGTTCTCGGAATCGGTGATGCACCTTACGATGAGCTTTCTGCCGAACTCAAGGGAAGCCTTAATGATTACTACAAGGTTTCTTCACTTGAAAATTACGATGAGGTATACCGCGCCGTAGCATTTTTTACTCATAAATACGGTCGCATCGACTGGCTCGAGTCTAACAACGAATACTGGCTTGAAAAGGACGCGGCTCTCCGTACCGATTTCAATATTCAGAGCGGATTTCAGGTGTCCGATATGGAGCGCATCAAGCATAAATCCAAAATGAAGCAGTATTATGAAAAGGTCGGAATTCCCGTTGCGCGTTATTATATGGTCAAGACGCTTTCCGGTTGCCGTTCCTTTATCAAAAAGGTTGGCTATCCCGTTGTTGTAAAACCTGACAACGGCGTTGGTGCTGCCGCTACGTACAAGCTTACAAATGATGACGAACTTGTGGCGTTCTATGATAGCTACAATAAGGAAGTTCCTTATATAATGGAGGAGTTCGTTTACGCGCAGGTTAATTCATACGATGCTATTATTGATGCAAACGGTGAGCCTGTATTTGAAACGGGAAACGTCACCATTGACTCGATAATGGACATTGTAAACAATAAGGACAACAGCCTTTATTACATAGTAAAGGATCTTCCTGATGATACGAGAGCGGCAGGCCGCGCCACGGTAAAAAGCTTTGGTGTGAAGAGCCGTTTCGTGCATCTTGAATTCTTCAGACTTTATCAGGATCAGGAAGGACTTGGCAAGAAGGGGGACGTTATTGCGCTCGAGGTAAATATGCGTCCGTGCGGCGGATTTACTCCCGATATGATCAATTTTGCAAATTCGACCAACGTCTATAAAATCTGGGCAGATATGATTGCGTACGGCAGTTCGATGTATCCCGTAGGCGAGCATTTCTATTGCGCGTTTGCGGGGCGTCGCGACGGCAAGAATTTTGTGCTGTCGCACGAGGAGATTCTCGAAAAGTATTCTGCAAATATGAAGATGGTCGATCGCATTCCCGATGCACTTGCAGGTGCGATGGGCAACCAGATGTACGTTGCTAATTTCTCTACTAAAGAAGAAATGGAAGCATTTTACAGCGACGCTGTAAAATGCTG
>JAFYPS010000011.1 GCA_017547395.1 Clostridia bacterium | reverse complement strand
GTCGCTTAGCCACGAAAAGCCAGTTAATATATGTACCGATTGCAAGACCGATCGCAGTCCATGAAGCCTCTGCAAGACCGCCCATAAGTGCAACCGCGGGGAGTCCCATAAGAAGCCATCCACTCATGTCCGAAGCCTCAGCACTCATTGCCGTAACAAGAGGGCCGAGAGAACGTCCGCCGAGATAGAAGTCGGAAGAGTTTTTATTCTTACCTGAAAAAGCGAAGCCGATAACTACCATTCCAATAAGATATACAATGATAGTTGCTAAAATTACAGTTGTCATTACTATATGCCTCCTAAAAAAACAACTTTTTAGCAGTATACCAAACTTGAAAACAAAAATCAATAAAAAAACGAAAAAAGATGAAAAATATTCATCTTTTTTCGTTTTTTGCACAAAATATTCATTTGATATTGAATATTTATTAGAAAAATGTAAACTGATTTGTTTCGCTTAAGTTCTTGAGAACGTCGTTGCGGGAGAGAATTTCGATAACGCTCTTGGTCAGCTTTGCGCGTTCGCGAAGTTCTTCTATGGAGAAGAACTCACCGTCGGCTCTTGCCTCGACAATCTTCTGTGCGGCGCCTTCACCAAGTCCGCCGAGTGAAGAGAACGGGAGACGGATTTTTCCGTTTTCGGGCAGGAAAGCAGATGCATCCGACTTGTAAAGGTCAACAGGGAGGAACTGCACGCCTCTTGCAAGCGCCTCTCGCGCGAGCATCATAGAGGAAACTGTTTCAGCGTCCTTCTGTGTCGTGTCCTCTTTCTTGCTTATCTCGTCAAGCTTTGCGGTAATGGCACCTCTGCCGCGCATAGCAAGCTCGCCGTCAAATCCGCCGGGTGCAACAGTGAAGAATGCAGCATAGAATTCCATAGGATAGTAAATCTTATACCATGCAAGTCGTATTGCACTCATAACGTATGCAGCCGCGTGCGCTTTCGGGAACATGTACTTAATCTTCTTACAGGAATCGATATACCATTCGGGCACGTTATGCGCGCGCATATCCTCTTCCCATTCGGGCTTAAGGCCTTTACCCTTACGTACAGACTCCATTATCGTAAACGAAAGACCGTTGTCCATGCCGTAGCGTATAAGGTCAAGCATAATACCGTCACGCGTACCAACAACCTGCGAAATAGTACAAACACCGTCGCGTATAAGGTCCTGAGCATTTCCAAGCCAAACGTCCGTACCGTGTGTAAGTCCCGAAACCTGAAGCAGGTCGGCAAAGTTACGTGGCTTTGCTTCTACAAGCACCTGCATAACAAAGCGCGTTCCAAGCTCGGGAAGACCGAGTGTGCCGATAGGACAACCTATATCATCCTCGGTTACGCCGAGAGGCTTTGTGGATTCAAGCAGCTCGTAAACCGAGCGGTCGTTCATTTTAACGTCCATAACGCTGGTGTTCGTATAGCGTTCAAGCATCTTGTACTTGGTAGGCATATCGTGACCGAGCTCATCGAGCTTGAGTATGGTATCGTGCAGATATGAAAACTGGAAGTGCGTGGTTACTATGTCTGAATTAGGGTCATCTGCAGGGTGCTGAACGGGGGTAAAGTCGTAAACGCTGTACTCCTTTGGCACAACTATGATACCGCCGGGGTGCTGTCCCGTTGTGCGCTTTACACCCTCGCATCCTGCAACAAGGCGGTCGATATCCGCGCGGCAGAGTGATATACCCTTGCCCTCAAGGTACTTTGCAACAAATCCGAACGCGGTTTTTGACGCCATTGTACCTATAGTTCCGGCACGGAACACGTTTTCACTGCCAAAAAGTTCTTCAGTATATTTGTGTACTCGGCCCTGAACGTCGCCCGAAAAGTTAAGGTCAATATCGGGTGACTTGTCGCCGTGGAATCCAAGGAACGTTTCAAAGGGAATATCATGACCTTCGCCAATCATAAGCGTGCCGCACTCGGGGCAGTTCTTGTCGTCAAGGTCAAAGCCCGAACCTACCGAGCCGTCGGTGAAAAATTCACTGTGCTTGCACTTTGGGCAAACGTAGTGTGGGGGTAGGGGATTAACCTCGGAGATACCCGCCATTGAAGCAACAAAGGATGAGCCAACCGAGCCTCTTGAGCCAACGAGATATCCCTGACTTTCGCTGTAGGCAACAAGCTTTTGTGCGATCATATAAAGCACTGCAAAGCCGTGCTTGATGATAGAAGTAAGTTCTTTGTCAAGACGTTCCGATACTATAGTCGGGAGGTTTTCACCGTAAATAGAGCGTGCGCGCTCCCAGCATATACGCTGGAGGTCTTCTTCGGCACCTTCCATATTAGGCGTATAGGTACCCTTGGGTATTGGGCGAAGCTCCTCTATCATATCGTTTATGAGATTTGTGTTCTCAACAACAACCTCGTATGCGGTTTCCTCACCGAGATATGCAAATTCCTCAAGCATTTCGTCGGTTGTGCGGAAGTAAATTCCAACGTCCTTGTCCGCATCGGAGAACTTCATTCCCGCGAGCAGAATCTTGCGGTAAATTTCGTCTTCCTTGTTCATAAAATGCGCATCGCACGTAGCAACAACGGGCTTGCCGAGTTTTTTACCGAGAGCAACTATTCTGCGGTTGAGATTGCGAAGTCCCTCGTCGTCTGCAACCTTACCTTCCGCGATAAGGAAGCGGTTGTTACATATCGGTTGGATTTCAAGGTAATCGTAGAAGCTTGCAATTTCCTCAATGTCGCTTTCCGAGCGTCCGTCGAGTATTGCACGGAAAAGCTCGCCTGCTTCACACGCCGAACCTATAATAAGTCCGTCGCGGTATTGTGAAAGCACAGTTTTGGGGATTCTCGGATTTCTCTTGTAATACTTGAGATAACTTAGCGAAATCAGGCGATAAAGGTTCTTGAGTCCTGTCGCATTCTTAACGAGAATTATCTGGTGATAGGTGCGCTGCTTGAGCGGGTCGGCGCGTTCGCTCATAACCTCGTTGATTCTTCCCATATCGCTGATGCCCTCGGAGATAAGACCGCCTGACATCTTGAAATAAATGTGCGCAAGCATCTCCGCGTCGTCGCAGGCACGGTGATGGTTAAAGTCGCCAAGTCCGTAATGCTCGGCAAGTATGTCAAGCTTATGCTTTTTGAGGTCGGGGTTTGCAAAGCGTGAAAGTGCGACGGTGTCAAGATACGGGTTGCTGAAAGGAAGACCGAGCTTTTCGGCAGCGGCGCGTATAAATCCGGTATCAAAATTTGCATTGTGCGCGATAAGAAGCCTGTCGCCTGCAAATTCAAAGAATTTTGGAAGTGCTTCGGCGATAGTCGGTGCATCCTTTACCATATCCTCGGTAATTCCGGTAAGCTCCACGATGTTTTCGGGGATAGGCATTTCGGGATTTATAAGGATGTTGAAGCGGTCGAGTATTTCACCGCCCTTTATTTTAACCGCACCTATTTCGGTAATGCCGCAGTTTACTACCGAAAGACCCGTGGTTTCGATATCGAAAACAATGAACTCTCCGTCAAGCGGCTCTGAGCATTCGCCGTAAAGCGCGCGTGCCGTATCGTCTACAAAGTATGCTTCCATACCGTAGATTACCTTTATGCCTCCCTGCTTTTCGGCGGCAAGCATCATTTCGGGAAAGGACTGCACGTTTCCGTGGTCGGTTATTGCAACTGCGGGATGTCCGAAACGTTTTGCAGTTGCGATGAGATCGGGCGGGTTAATGATTGCATCCATCTGCGACATTACGCTGTGCAAATGCAGTTCAACGCGTTTCTTCGGCGCCTTATCCTCACGTAAAACCTCTTTGATTTCTACTATGTGGAGAGGGCGCATAACGTTTTCGTTAAAGAAGGTGTCAAGGCGCACTCTGCCGATCACGGCATAGCATTTTCCAACCTTCATCTCACCGACGAAAGACGCTTCTTCTATTGGGAATACACCGCGTAGCGAGATAGATGAATCGTTGTCGGTAATTCCTATTGTGACAGTAGTTTTGTCACCCTTTCGGGTGTCCTTGGTTTCGATTGAAAATACCTTGCCCATTATAAGATGCTGACCGTTTGCCTTGTGAAGCTTGCGCATGGGGGTAGGCACGTTCATTTCAAATTCTCCGCCGTACACAACGCGTACGTCGCTTGTGTCAAATGTCATACAACCGCTTTTATATACGGTTTCGGAGATCTGCTCGTTTTCAAGCACCTCTGTGCTGAGTGTTTCTGCTATAGGCAGACGTTCGGGCACGGGTGCACTCTGCTCGGAACCGTGATTTTTAGGCATTGAATCGTTTGCAAGCGCGGATGCAATGCTTGCATCCATCTTGCGGAAATCATCTTCAAAAACGCTCTTGCGCAGACTTTCGATATATTCGGCGTTTTCATTTGCAATGATTTCAACCTGCATATCAATATCGAATTCGCTTTTGATAATTCCCGAAATAACGGCAGATGTCTGCGCGCTCTCAAGCATACCTATTCCGCCCATTCCAAAAGGAATCTCTATAGTTATTTTTTCACCGTCGGTTTTAATATCGGCATAACTGAAAAAACCCTTTGAAACGGTACCTACGCGCTCTGTTTCAAGCAGAATATCATTCATATACGCGCGTGAAAAAAGCTCACTGCGATAGCAGGGGAGAATGCGAAGGCTATTGAGGCCGTACGTTGTTCTGAGCTCATTTTCAAGCGAATACAGTTCCTTTTTTTCTACAATAAAGGGGAAAGCGGCGCGCACCTCGAGCATTTTGTTTTCGCGGTCTGCACGTAGCGGCGGAACGATTTCACCCGCTGAGAGAATTTCCGCAAAACGAGCCGAAGACGGCTGATATTTATATAAATACTCTGCTAAAGTTTTTGCCATGCTGACTCCTTGATAAATTGAATTGCTCCGTGTAAAGTATCCATTTTGACAGTGCTGTCAATGCGCATATATTCGCCGTCAAGTGACCATGCAGTAGGCTCGCTTGGAGTTATCTCGAGCTTTGATGCTTTGAAAAATTCAAAGCGGTCATTATTGAAATTGCTGCTTGTAAGGGAATTGATTATAATGTTAAGGTCGACAATATTTTTTGGCATTTTTACAAGCAACACCTCAAACATACCGTCGTTGAGGGAAACAAGTTCTTGCTTCAACTTGATAATTTTGCCGAAAGACGTTGAGTTTGCTATAGCACCGAAAATGTAGTCGCCCTCATAGGTTGCATCTTCCGAAACAAACTTCATATGATACGGCTTTATTGCGGAAAGGTCCTTCATTCCTTCAAACACGTATGCGGCGTGTCCAAGTATATTTTTGATTTCCTGATCTGTCGAATACGATGCTGCAGTGAAAATACCGAACGAAGAGACGTAGGTGAAATGGCGGTTATCAAATCTGCCTACGTCAAGCGGATACGGCATACCGTTCACGATGATTTCGGCAGCTTTTTTAATGTCTGACGGCAGTCCCATACTGCTTGCAAAGTCATTTGTGCTTCCGCAGGGAATATATCCAAGGGGAATGGTTATATTGTGTTCGAGCATACCGCTGATAACTTCGTTCAGTGTCCCGTCACCGCCCGCACACGCGATTCTGTCATAGTCTTTTGCAAGAGCGGCAAATTCGGATGCTTCGCGGCGGCGACCCGTAACGAGAACGGTTGTTGAAAAACCGCCTCTTGAAAATATCTGTAAAACGTCGAGAAGTTGATTTTTAAGTTTTTTCTTTCCCGC
>JAFYPS010000095.1 GCA_017547395.1 Clostridia bacterium | reverse complement strand
GATGCAGGCGGATATGCGCCGCGACCTTTTTGCCCATATTGAAAAACTGCCGTTTAAGTTTTTTGACGATAACAAAACGGGCGCACTGATATCGAGAATAGTGGGCGACCTGCTTGACGTTTGCGAGCTTGCGCACCACGGTCCCGAGGACCTTTTCCTCGCTATTGTGTTGCTTATCGCTTCTTTTGTTATGATGGCGAGCGTAAACCTCTGGCTCACGCTGATAATCTTTGCGTGTATGCCGTTTATGGTGCTTTTCGCTATGAAGATGCGCAATAAAATGAGCGTTCAGTTCAAGGCGATGCGCGCGGAAAACGCGGTTATAAACGCGACTATCGAAAACAGTCTTACAGGTGTCCGCGTTACCAAGGCGTACGTTGCCGACGACTATGAAAACGAGAAGTTTGACACGGTTACAAAGAAGTACGTTTCGGTCAGAGAAAAGGCGCTTATGGCAATGGCGCAGTTCCACAGCACGTCAACGCTTATGTTTGACCTGCTCAAGCTTATCGTGCTTGTCAGCGGCGGACTTTTCTGCATTTACGGTAAAATCACACCCGGTGATTTTGCGGCATTCCTCATTTATGCAAACGTGTTTACCGACCCTATCAACCGCCTTGTAAACTTTATCGAGCAGTTCCAGAACGGTATGAGCGGCTTTGAACGCTTTTGCTCCATTATGGACACCCCTGCCGAGTGCGACAGCGAGGACGCGACTCCGATAGAGGACGTAAAGGGCGAAATCGAGTTCAAGGACGTTACCTTCCGCTACGGCGACGAGGGTGCGAGAAGGATTTTAAACGGTCTTTCGTTTAAGGTTGCTCCCGGAAAAACACTTGCACTCGTAGGTCCGTCAGGCGGCGGAAAGACTACGATCTGCAACATTGTTCCGCGTTTTTACGACATTGAAGAGGGCAGCGTTTCTATTGACGGGCGCGATATCCGTTCTATCACGCTTTCCTCACTCAGAAGCAAGGTCGGCATAGTTTCACAGGACGTATTTCTCTTTGACTCAACTCTTCGCGACAACATCTGCTACGGCACGAAGAACGTCAGCGAGGAGGAGATGATAGCGGCGGCAAAGCGTGCAAACATTCACGAGTACATAATGAGCCTTCCCGACGGGTATGAAACTCAGGTAGGCGAGCGCGGCGTCAAGCTTTCGGGCGGACAAAAGCAGAGAGTTGCGATAGCGCGCGTATTCCTCAAGAATCCGCCTATTCTTATTCTTGACGAGGCGACGAGCGCGCTTGACAATGCAACCGAAAAGCAGATTTCCGAGAGCCTTGGCGAGCTTTCGGTTGGCAGAACCACAATAGTTGTTGCACACCGTCTTTCCACGGTTAAAAAGGCGGATGAAATTATAGTTATGACCGACGAGGGCATAAAGGAGCGCGGAGACCACAGCGCGCTTATGGAAATCGGCGGCATTTACAAAGATTTATACGATTATCAGTTCAGAGTTTAATATCAGGAGTTTAAAAATGGCAAACAATTTGACAGAGCCCCGTACGTTGCAGGGCACTTTGGAGCTTCTTCCACCCGACCAGATACTTTTCAACAGAATGTACGATACTATCCGCGAGACTTATGAGAGCTTTGGCTTTTTGCCGCTTGACACACCCGTGCTTGAGCTTTCAAACGTGCTTCTCGCAAAGGCGGGCGGAGAGACCGAAAAGCAGATTTACCGCTTTTCAAAGGGTGATACCGACCTTTCTATGCGCTTTGACCTTACGGTTCCGCTTGCAAGATACGTTGCTCAGCACAAAAACGACCTCGTTTTCCCGTTCAAGCGTTACCAGATGGGCAAGGTTTACCGTGGCGAACGCCCGCAGAAGGGACGTTTCCGCGAATTTTATCAGTGCGACATCGACATTATAGGCAGTGAAGAGCTTGACCTTATGTACGATGCCGAAATGCCCGCGGTTATCTACAACGTGTTTACAAAGCTTAATTTCGGCGATTTCGTTATCCGTCTTAATAACCGCAAGGTGCTTAACGGATTTTTCTCACGCCTCGGCTTTGCCGACAAAATCGGCGACATTCTCCGCACGATAGACAAGCTTGAAAAAATCGGCGCGGAAAAGGTTATGGCAGAGCTTTCCGAGTTCGGAGTTGACGGTGCCTCGGCAGAGAAGATTTTTGCATTTATCAGCATTGGCGGAAGCAATGCAGAGGTTATCGCGGCACTCAAAAACGTCGATTGCGACAACGAAACCTTTAAGTGCGGTGTAGACGAGATTGAAAAGGTTATTACCTACGCGTATATGTACGGTATTCCCGAAAAGAATATCGCGATTGACCTCACCATTGCGCGCGGACTCGACTATTATACGGGTACTGTTTACGAGACAAAGATGGTTGACTATCCGAGCCTCGGCAGTGTTTGCTCGGGCGGCAGATATGATAACCTTACAGGCTACTATACCGAGGATCGTCTTCCCGGTATCGGCATTTCAATAGGTCTTACACGCCTTTTCTCACAGCTTCGCAGTGAGAATATTCTTCAGAGCGAAAGCGGCAGTCTTACCGACGTGCTCTTTATTCCGATGGATAAGAATAATATTGAGTTTGTACTGAGGAGTGCGGCCGAGATCCGTGCGGCAGGACTTAACGTTGACGTTTACTGTCTTGACAAGGGTATGAAGCCCAAGATGAAGTTCGCAAACCGAAGCCAGATTCCCTACGTTGCGCTTGTCGGTGACAGTGAGGCGGAGTGCGGCAAGATAATGCTCAAAAATATGACTACGGGCGAGCAGGAGCTTCTCACCGTAGCCGAAGCGATTGAAAAAATAAGATAAGCGATGATTTTGCAGGGGAGGGATATCCCCTCCCGAAAAGAACGTCTTTTGTTGTAACAAACGGGAGGCGGAACGCCTCCCCTACAGATTTGTGGTCTTCAATCTACTCTCATAAACTTCAATTTACAACAAAAAAAGGACTGCGTTAGTGTACTCGCCAAAGTGTCGAGTACAGTGATATTTGCCCTTGTAGGGCAAGTGATATTGCTGCGCAGTGATATATTTGCTTCGCAAACGTGATATATTTGTCGCGAGCGACAAATGTGAAAGTGAAAAACGACACTTCTTTTGAAGTGTCGTTTTTTTCATTAACGTTTTCGAAGAAAACATATAGCGTTCCGAAGGAACATATCACTCCCCAAAGGGGAATATAACGCACGCGTAAGCGTGCATATCACTGCACCGCAACACTACGGCGCGGTGCCTTTTGCAGTCCTTTTTTACGTTATTTTACAGTATTGACGATAAAGCTTACAACATCCAAAAGGGTAAGCTCTTCTGCCATACCGTACACGGGTTGCTCGAGTCTTGGCAGACCGTTGAGGTGATACTTTACGGCAAGCAGAACGTCACCGAGGTCAAGCTTTCCGCTATAGTTTGCATCATATGACTTCGCAAACTTAACGCTGCCCGTATTCTTGGCGTCATCCTTTACTATAGGAGAAGAAACGGTGCTGAACGTTGCATACTCTTTCAGGCTGTGCGAGGAGGTGTTTGCAGCGATTTTTCCCTGATTGTAGTTGTGACCGACAATACCGACGTACTTTTCGGTAGTGCTTATAGTAGCACCGTCGCCGATGTGCGCAATCATTTCGCCTGTGTACGAGCCGATAGGAGCCACAGGGTCTAAGCGAATATTACCGAGAACAAATCTTGTAAAGCTGCCGCCGTTTACGATAACGGTGCAATCCTTATCCGAGGATGCCGACTTTTCGGTATCAAACGTACCGGTTGTTACCGGCTCGCTTACGGTATATACCGTATAGCCTGCAGTAAAGTGCCATGCCTTTCCTGTTACGGAGGTGGTTTTAACGCTGTCGGTTATCGTAATATCATTGTAGCATCCGACAATATATGTGCCCTCGCTATAGTTGTTTTCAAGGATGATATTGTCAAAGGTTGTGTTCGTTCCGCATTTTAAGGTGTTGCCCCTGACAACGAGCTTTGCCTCGTCCGAGGTGCCGACGATACTTAGCTTTGACGGGTTTTCGGTGAGGAAAACGTTCGTTGAGTCGGGAAGTGTAAACGTGCCGTCAATATAGAACGTAACCTCTTTGCCGTATGCCGCAAGACCGTTCGCATAGTGGATATTGTTTATCGGTGAGTCTTTTGTTCCTTCGCCAAAGGGTCTGCCTTTGTCGGAGAGATAGATTTCGGTTAAGTGATAGTCGTTTTGGGGAGCATATACGTCGTTGAATGCTGCATCGTAGCAGAATTCGCCCATTGCCTTAAGTCCCTCTTTTGTGGGATGGAGATTGTCACCGTCGGTATCGGTGCCGTATGCAAAGAGGGTATAGTACTTTGCCATAGGGAGAGTAAGACCGTAAAGGTCGACAAAGTTGTACCTTGCATCCTCTTCGTGAAGTTTGTCTGCAACGCGCTTCTGGATAGCGTGGAGCGCGCCTGCCATACGGTGAGAAGCCGACATATTGCTATTGCGGTAGATAGCGTTGGTTATAAGCACCTTGTCAACGGTGTCCTTTTCACCCATGAGGGTAACGATATCCTCAAAATTCTTTTCAAAAAGCTGATATGCGCCATTTGTGCCGCCGACTGCATTTGCATCGTTTGTACCCATTGCAAAGAATACGTAGTCAGGCTCGGTCTCTTCGGTAACCATAGGATATGCGAGCATATTCATATAGTAACGGCCCGCCGTCGGGAGAAAGCCTGCCGAACCGATGCCGAAGTTTGATACGATTACCTCTTTGCCCTCGGCTTCGCACTTTGCAAGGAACTTTGCGGGATATCCGTCGGTAAGGCGTACAACGCCTGCAGCTGCAGGGGCATAGCCCTCGGTGATAGAGTCACCGATAAACACTACGCGGATAGGCTCGTCGTAGGTTTTTGCCGTGCCGTTTACAACGTCAAAGCGTTTTGGGGTGATATTCGTAACGTTCTGGTAGGTGATAGTGGCTTTTTTGGTCGAGTTCTTGTAGGGTACGACCTGAGTTGCATCAATTACGGTGTCTTTTTTGAAGGTACCGCCCGTAATACTTACGTCAAAGTTGCCGCGTATAAGGGTTGTGTAGGATGCGTGAGTATAGTACGCGCTTATCTCGCCGCCGTTGAAGGTACCGCCCGTGATATTCACCTTGACGTCGCCGTCCATCGCGTAATACTTTTTGTTTGAAGCAACAGTCTTAGATATTTCGGATGCCTTAGAGGAAATAGTATCGGTTCTGCCCTGAATATAGATGGGAGTGTTGAAGGTACCGCCCGAAATGTTAAGGGTGGCGCCGTTTGCAAGCACCGACATACCCGAAACCGAGAATGCATCGAAACTCTTGTTGTTGGTGGCAAGGTTGTAGGTGCCACTCTTTCCAAAAGTACCGCCGCTTATATTGATTGTAACGTGACCTGCAAGAGAGCCGTAGTAGTCTTCGATGGCATTGCGGAGATTGCCGCCGTAGAACTTTGAGAACCTACCGTTTTTAACGGTGATGGAGTAATCTGCAGTGGCGATGCCTTTCTTTTCTTTTGTAACACTGTTTCCCTCTTCCGTATCCTGATGGAAGCCGCCGTAAAACTCAAGGTCGCCGCCGCCGTTGACAACAAACTTTTCCGTAAATACAAAGTTGTTGAAGCCGCCGACAATTTTGTGAGTTTCGCCCGAATCCACGGTTATAGGAATATCGAAGGTATAGGTGTTATTGCTTGTGCTGGTGGATACATACCACTCACCGTCAAAGTGGAAAACGCTGTTTTCGTTATACGGCTTAAAGGTGATGCTGTGCGCTATATCGGTAAGCATAGCACGCGGACCGTAAAGCCTGAACGTATCAACAATGTAAACGGTGCCGTCGGCAGTAAGTTTTTTTACGGCAGTACCCATAGTAGCCGCCGCATCCTCGGGGGTAAGCCCTGTTTTTTCACCTTTACCGCCGGAGGAGATATAAACCTTGTCAACTACCGTTTCCGTAGCACTTGCCACTACTGCAAGCAAGCAGAAAAGGCAGAGCAGTGATGCCAAAAATAATGTCAGTTTTTTGTTCATAATGTACATCTCCTTTTGAAAAATACCTATGCAATTTTATAATATCATACAAAAAAACGCTTTTCAAGAAAAATCTT
>JAFYPS010000094.1 GCA_017547395.1 Clostridia bacterium | reverse complement strand
CCGTATTGTAGTCGCGCCCCGCCTCCGCGCCGCCGTACGCCGCGTAATGCTTGACGCAAGCGCCGATGTTGTCAAAATTTTTCAAGTCGTCGCCCTGATAAGCGCGTACCTGCACCGCACCCATGCGGCTGTTTAAGATCGTGTCTTCCCCGCAGGTCTCCATCACGCGACCCCAGCGTACATCCCGCACAAAATCCACCATCGGAGCAAAGGTCACGTGTACGCCGTCCGCAGAGGCTTCGATCGCCGCCATGCGCGTGCACGCAAAAACGAGATCGGTATCAAAGGAGCATCCGAGCGCGAGCGGGATCGGATAGATCGTCCGATATCCGTGGATCACGTCCATCATAAACGAGAGCGGGATCTTGTTGCGGTCGGCGGCAAGATGCTGCTCCTGCAGGGTGCGCATCTCCTCCACGTCGCGAAAGTTCAGCACACTGCCGATCTTGGCGATGTCCTCCGCTGCAAGACCGTAGGTCGCGCGCGGTCCCGTGATCTCCGCGTCGGTATCTGCACACACGTTTGCGTTATACTGCGCAAGCTGCCCCACCTTTTCGGAAAGAGTCATCTGCGCGATCAGTTTTTGAAGATCCATCCCATACATCTCCTTATCGTACGTTTTCTATCATTAGAATAGCATATCCGCACGTCCGACTACAAGCCACCGATCCTCAAAAAGCGGACATTTTTTACGAAAAAACACAAGAAAAATAATTTTTTAAACTTTTTTCAAAAAAGTGTTGACAAACAGGAATGACCCTGCTATAATGCTTTTGTTACCGAAGACAGCAGGTTACGGTAAAAGCGTATTAGGCGCTTTCCTGCCGAGGAATGTTTTATAAATGTATTTTTGTAATCTTTCTTTCGGTATCTTTCTGTCTTACCGTAGAAAGATTTATTTTTTTATCAGTAACACGGAGGTGAAATTACTATGCCAAGCAATAAGATTCTCGAAGCAAAGCAGGCAACAGTAGCAACACTTGCCGAAAAACTCAAGACCGCAGCTTCCGGCGTACTCGTACAGTACGAGGGTATCACCGTTGAGGACGATACCAAGATGCGTGCAGCTCTCAGAGCAGCAGGCGTTGAATACTCTGTAATTAAGAACTCTATCACCGGCAGAGCATGTGATGAGGCTGGTTATGGCGCAATGAAGGAATTCCTTCACGGTATGACCGCTCTGGCAATCAGCCAGGATGACCCCATCGCTCCCGCTAAGATTCTTAAGGAGTACGTTGAAAAGGTTGAAACTTTTGAGTTCCGCGCAGGTTTTGTTGACGGCGCAGTCGTTGATGTTGCAACCGTTAAGGAACTGGCTGACACTCCTTCCAAGGAAGTTATGGTCGGCAAGGTTCTCGGCAGCTTGCAGTCTCCCCTTTATGGTCTGTGCTATGCACTTCAGGCTATCATCGACAAGGGCGGCGAAGCTACAGAAGCAGCTCCTGAGGCAGCAGAAGCTCCCGCAGAAGCGTAAAATCAGTTAATTTTAAAAATTTTTAATTTTCACAGGAGGATAGTAAAATGGCTACCGAAAAGATCACAAACATTCTTGACGAAATAAAGACTCTCACAATCCTTGAACTCAAGGATCTCGTAAGCGCACTTGAGGAGGAGTTCGGCGTATCCGCAGCTCCCGTTGCAGTTGCAGCAGTAGGCGGCGCAGCAGCTCCCGCAGCAGAAGAGAAGACCGAGTTCGACGTAATCCTTACCGACGCTGGTGCATCCAAGCTCAACGTTATCAAGGTTGTACGTGAAGTAACCGGCCTTGGTCTTAAGGACGCAAAGGACCTCGTTGAGGCTGCTCCTAAGGCTCTTAAGGAAGGCGTTAGCAAGGAAGATGCTGAAAAGCTCAAGGCTGACCTTGAAGCTGCAGGCGCAAAGGTTGAAATCAAGTAATTTCACTTTACCAAGTAAAAAAGACATCGCTTTGGCGATGTCTTTTTTACTTATTCAAGCGTTTTAAGCAGCAGTTTGATAAACGTGCTTTGCTCCTCCTTTGAAAGGTGAGCAAGAATTTTGTCAAGTTTCTCTTTTGCCGCGTTTAAAGCGGCTTCCTCTCTTTCAGTAAGTTTAGTCATTTTTCCCGTTTCCTTTTGTATACTCTCGAAATGAATCAGGGGCAAATCTCCACCCGCAAAACGGGGAGCAGGTGAAAAATGCAATAGTATTGACAACGGTGCGAAATTCCTATATAATGAAAACACGAAAAAAATTTCGTGTTTTCATTATAGCATTAAGAAAATATAATTGTCAATAGCAAAACGTGAAAAATTACAACGAGGTGAATATGGAGTTCAAGGATAAAATCAGAGCGCTTCGCAAAGAGGCGGGGCTGACACAGGCAGAGGCTGCCTCGCGTATTTCTGTGACCTACCGTACATATCAGAATTACGAGAGCGGTGCTTCAAAGCCCTCGGCAGAGGTGCTTGCGAAAATAGCCGAGCTTTTTTCGGTAAGTATGGATATGCTGTCTACGGCGGCAGCTACTTTTGAGAGCACAGCCGAAAATGCCGAGCTTCAGTCGTTGCTTGCCGAAATGCAGGCACTTTTTTCAGGCGGAAAGGTACGCGATGAGGACAAAAAATACGTTATTGATGCGCTGACCGAGGCGTTCTGGCGCACAAAAGAAATCAAAAAGCAAAAGGAATAGTACTTGCATTTGAGAAAAATGTTATATATAATATAAGAGGAATAATTTAGAAAGAAGGGATTTCTTGTGGAATATAAAATGAATATTGCGGGTGTGGAGCGCGCGCTTCCTCTTTGCCCGCTTAACGACAAACTTCAGATCGGGGCATTTGTAATGTTCGGTGACGTTGAGCTTACCGTTGCATGCGCAAAGGCACTGCTTGAGAAGGTTCCCGAATACGACGTACTTATTACCGCAGAGTCAAAGGGTATTCCGCTTGGTTATGAAATGGCGCGTCAGCGCGGTGGCGAGCGCTATCTGCTCGCGCGAAAAGCGCCAAAACTTTATATGCGCGACGTTATCAAGTGCGAGGTTCAGTCTATCACTACCGTAGCAAGACAGACCCTTTATCTTGACGGATATGATGCAGAGTATATGAAGGGCAAGCGTGTGCTTATAGTTGACGACGTTATCAGCACCGGAGAATCTCTTAATGCGCTTGTTAAGCTTGTTGAGATGGCAGGCGGAAACATTGTAGGTATGGCTACGGTCCTTGCAGAGGGTGATGCGGCAAATCGCGACGACATCATTTTTCTTGAAAAGCTTCCGCTTTTTGATTCAGAGGGCAACGCGCTTTAATAAAACAAAAACAGCCAAGCGGCTGTTTTTGTTTTATTGTGCAAAAAGTGACAAATATCTGTTAATTTATTGCAACAAACTGTGTATTTTTTCAACTTTTTTATTGACATATTTTATATATTTTGTTAAAATGTATTTGTAAATTTTATTTAGGAGGATTTATCCAATGAAAAAGTTTTTATCAATGCTTTTCGTCGCTATTATTCTTGTAGTCGGCGTTAGCGCAGCAGAGACTGTTATTTATGAAAATGACTTCTCTGATCCCGCAACTCTTTGGGACTTTACACAGTATCGTCTTAACTGGGAAGTTCGTGACGGCGGTCTTTATATGACCGATACTCCTACTCCCGGCGCAGGCAAGATCAACATTAAGAGTGACTTTGGTTTCATTCTTTACAATGGTGCTGCTAATCTCGACAACTACGTAGTAGATGTTGACCTTATGAACGCTCGCACCCAGACCGGTGTTATCGTTCGCGCTCAGCAGAACATTGCTAAGCAGAAGAACTATGCTTACTGCGGCTAAATTGCATTCGTTTCTCAGACCGTTAACCAGGGTGCTATCGGTGCAGGTAACACCAAGGGTGAATGGAGCGGCGTTGTTAACACCGGCGAATTCAACAAGAGCCTCTATCAGGGCACTAACCTTCACTTTAACGTAATCGTTAAGGACCAGAAGATCGGCGTTAAGATTTTCAACAAGGATAATAACAAGCTCGTTTATGATGCAGTTTACACTGTAGGCTCTAACGCTAAGCTTGACCCCATCTACACCACCGGTACCTTCGGTTTCCGTATGCGTGCACAGTACGATGAGCAGAACATCGCTGTTGGCAACTCTTACTTCGATAATCTCGTTGTAACTACCGCTAACGAAGCTGTTCCTCAGAAGGCAGTTGTAGATAATACTGCAACCAGAATCGACGTTAAGGGTGCTACTCCCGTTTACACCAACAACTTTGACGATGCAGATTCCATCAAGGACTTTATGCAGCTCTACGGTGTTTGGGAAGTAATCGACGGCAAGCTTTACCTCACCGACGTTGAGGATGCTTCCTCTTCTATCATTGTTTATGCAGGTGACGAAAACCTCACCAAACTTACCGACTACGTTCTTGATGTTGATATGTACAACGTTCAGACTCAGGCAGGTGCTATGATCAGATGTGACCTTGATGCTATCAAGGCGTCTACGGGCGGCAAGGACGGTAACGACTTCTACGGCTACATCGGTTACAGCGCATTTGCAGGTAACCAGGCAGCTATCGGTTACGGTGCTCCCAACGGTGACTGGGG
>JAFYPS010000093.1 GCA_017547395.1 Clostridia bacterium | reverse complement strand
TGATAAAGGGCAGTTACCGTGATATCGGCACATGCTCTATTTTAAAAAGCGAATATTAAATAAATCCAATAAGAAATTTAATAAGTTTTAAGATGACGCAAAGGCCGATTGGCATTTGGCATAGAAATAAGGCAGCCGCAATGCGGCTGCCTTTGCTGTTTTATTTGTTATGTCCGCAGTTTGGAAGAGGTCTGCCGCATTTATCAAAAGAAGGATTGAATGCATAGAAGTTTTTAGCATCAAGGTTATCCTGTGTAATTCTGAGCGCATCGCCGAAGCGCTGGAAGTGCACAACTTCACGTTCTCTTAAGAATTTAATGGGTTCGCGGACGTCGGGATCGTCAACAAGTCTGAGAATGTTGTCATAGGTTGTTCTTGCTTTTTGTTCTGCTGCAAGGTCTTCCACAAGGTCGGTGATTATATCGCCTTTTGATTGGAAATATGCTGCGGTGAAGGGAACCCCTGCGGCACTTACGGGGTAAATGCCGGTGGTATGGTCAACAAAGTATGCATCAAATCCCGAAGCTTTAATTTCTTCTGGCGAAGCGTTCTTTGTAAGTTGATAGAGAATTGCCGAAATCATCTCGACGTGTGCAAGCTCCTCTGTGCCGATATCGGTGAGGAGACCGACCACTTCGGTGTATGGCATTGCATATCTCTGGTTGAGATAGCGTAATGATGCGCCAATTTCTCCGTCCGGACCACCGAGCTGACTAATAATAATTTTTGCAGCTCTGAGATCGGGGGTCTTGATTTTTACAGGGAACTGCAGTTTTTTGTCATATGTCCACATTTAGTTAGCCTCACTTTCCCAGGGCCAAGGTCCCTGAACCCAATTCCAAACTTCGCCGTAATCACCGCTCATGGTCAGCGGTCCGTAAGAAGCTTCGTATTCTTCGACGTATTTTAAATATGCGGTTCTTTGCACATTAAAATACTGCAGTGCTTTTGCACAGTTTGGATGCCCGTCGAGAAAAAGTCCCGCTTCGAGCATTGCAAAACCGTGCTGCTGAATTTTACGCATAAGTTTTTGGCGGCACATAGTATTGTTCATTATCCGTTACCTCCGTGGCATCTTGGACCGTAAAAAGGTTTGTCGAGTTCGCGGAAAATTGTTCCCACCATAAAACCTTCTTCTACACAATAAATGTTTTGCCATACCTGCTCCGGTGGGTACACCATTGCGAGTGCATAGTTGAATTCTGCGGGATACGTTTCACAGATTTGGGTATCTCTATTGCTTTCTGCATTGCTGCAATTGGGGATATTACAAGTACAGTCGTTTTTTTCTGCGTGTTTAATGTGATTGTGCGCATATTTTTCAATAAGGCGGGGATCAAGTTTATCACGGGGCGGAACACCGTGATTATAGTTCGTTCTATACATAAATTACGTAACCTTTCAAGTGAGTTGAGCGGTTCGCTCAGTTTTAATTATATGCTAAAAATAAAAATCGGACATTTTTTGCATAAAAGGCGGCAGATGGGAAAAACTGAACACGAACATATCTTTTGAAGGGAGATTATAATGAAAAAAACAATTAAAATGGCAATGGCTTTTATTTTAGCTTTTACACTTGTGCTTCCGATAATAGCGGCGCCGATTGTATCCCCGGCATTGAACGTAATTGCAAAGAACAACCGTATGATAAAAAGCGCTCTTATTTCGAGCGATGTCTATTTTTCGGAAAACGACTTTATGAAGTGTCTTGGTACCGCTTCAATAGACTCTGTAAAACTGACAGAGCTTCCGCCTTCTGCAGAAGGAATTCTAAAACTCGGAACACTGGTTGTTACAGAAGGACAGTCAATTAAAAGAGAATATCTTTCATTGCTTCGCTTTGTTCCTGCTGATGAACGGGTTTTAAGCAGTTCTTTTGAGTTTTCCTGCGGCGACACAATTATGCCATGCACCGTTAAATTTTTAGAAGAAGTGAATTTTGCCCCTGTATTTGCAAAAGAGGAAAATGAAGTCAGCACGTACCGTGACGTTTCTTATTACGGAAACGTTACTATGAGCGATCCTGAAGGTGATAATCTCGATCTTCAGATAGTTTCCTATCCAAGTCACGGTGTTTTGACGGTTACGGATTCGCTTCGGGGCAGTTACGTTTATACCCCGACTGCCGGATTTGTAGGTGATGATGAATTTACAGTTGTTGCGAGAGATAATTTCGGCAACTACTCTCTTGCAAATAAAGTTGAAGTGCGAGTTGAAAAAAATGAAGTGATTTTTACAGATACAAACGGACATTGGTGCGAAAATGCCGCAATATGCTTATATAAAAAGGGAATTGCAGATGTAGCCGTAGTAAACGAAGAACTCGTATTCTCGCCCGAGGATAAAGTAACACGCGAAGAGTTTGTTGTAATGGCAATGAAAGCATTGAAAGTTGAAACTTTAACAGACAGTAACACGTCTTTTGCCGACAATTCAGCTATCAGTGTAGGTTCAAGACCATACGTAGCTACAGCGGAGCGACTTGGATATGTTAAGGGGAAAGAAAAAGACGGCCTTATGTATTTTGACCCGGCAGGCGCAATAAGCAAGTCTGAAGC
>JAFYPS010000092.1 GCA_017547395.1 Clostridia bacterium | reverse complement strand
TATGATATATATTGGATAGTAGACTTTGACGAGGGATATGTTTATTTTTTCACTGATGGAAACGGGGATACAACTTGTGACAAAGTGAAAATTGTATCAGGACATTTGAATGATAGAATTACTGTTACTTGGCATGATGGTGGAGAACAGTGGTCTTGGTATTTGCATTTTAAGTATGTCAATAGTCCGGTAACACTTGTTGTAAATGACCATAATGGATTTGTAACGGAGTTTTCAGCAACGGATCTGTATGACGCAATAGCTATTCGTGATGCAAAGAATATAAAAGAGTATTGATTTTTGTATTTATAACTATCCTTGGTAAAGTTTACTCGAAGTGCCATATGGCGACTATCGCCTTGGCAAAACGGGCCTTTATTTTAGCAAATTTCTTAAATTTATGCCTTTATGGTAATCAAGGGCAGAACAAAGCAAAGTGCCTTATAGCAAGCAAAGCTTAGCTATAAGGCACTTTTTGTTTATTTCACGCTGGGCGCGAAACTGAATGGTGGAGGCGGGAATCGTAACCCCAACGTCTTGCTATCGCAAGCCCTGATCCCTCGCTTGCGCGATGGAGAGGGCTTCATCATAAGCCCCACTTTCAACGCAAAAGAAAAAGACCGCAAAAGCGGTCTTTTTCTTTTGGTGGAGGCGGGGGGAATCGAACCCCCGTCCGAAAACCTCTTGATATAACTTTCTCCGGGTGCAGGACACCTTTATTATTTCCCGCACCGTTCTCCGATGACCGGGAGAGACGGATTGGTAGCTTTTTTCTTTATGACCGCTTCAAAAGCAAACGGGCGGTGCACATTTACCACTAAGTGACGCCAAATCCGAAGCCGTGGTACTCTCCGGTTTGACGGGCTGCTTTAAAAAGCAGCGGCACAGCTTACGCTGCCAATGCTACGTTTTCGTTAGCGTTTAATTTTAAGTTTGGAGCTTTTAAAGAGGATCCCCGACCTCTACCCGCTTATCATACCTCAAAATCCCCGTCGAAACCTTTACGCCCCCATAGCAGCGGCGGAAGAACCGCCGCAGATGTGACTATTTGTCTTCAGGTCTTTTCATTATCATACGCTCACGGTCGCACCATTCGCACGCCATATCGATCCAGTTGTGTACACGCATAGTGCGCTCACAGGTAATTGTATCGCCCGTTGCAGAACCGTGCTCTGTCTTTTCGTAAACGTGGAGTTCAACGGAAACGTAGTTCCTGCGAAGCGCAAGCGCGAAAAGAATTGAGTTTTCGCAAGGAACGAGTGTGTCACCGTTTGTTGTCCATATAAATGCGGGAGGTGTGCTTTCGGTAACGCGTTTTTCAAGGCTTTGCCACTCGCGATTTTCAGGAGTGTCCTTGTTACCGAGGAGAGAACGGAAAGAGCCGTTATGAGCATATTTCGGATCGCACGTAATAACAGGGTAGGAAAGTATAAGGCCGTTAGGCTTAACTGCTTCTACGTCGCCGAAATATTTCTTGGAAACTTCGTCATTCCAAAAAACACCGGTGCTTGCGGCAAGATGACCGCCTGCAGAGAAGCCGCAGACATAAATCTTGTTGGGGTCTGCATAAAACCTCTCGGCGTTTTCGCGCATATACTTTATGGCTGAGAGAGCTTCAAGCAATGCGGAGGGAAACGTAGCCGGTTTGACACTGTAGGATACTATACAAGCGTTATAACCGTGCGCAAGAAACTTCATTGCAATCGGCTCGCCTTCACGATCGGAGCGGAAACCGTAACCGCCTCCGGGAAGAATAACGATTGTAGGACGCGTACCTGCGGTATATTTTACTACGTCACCTTCGGTATTTGGGACGTATACGCGCATATATGGTTGGAAATCTGTCTTTTCGGCATCGATTTTCGAATAGTCGAGATTAATGTTGTTTTCTTCGTAAATCATATCAATATCTGTCTTTCATTGCACGGTCAATATCACGCGATGCTTGTTTCTTTGCATCTGTTTCGCGCTTGTCATAGAGTTTTTTACCCTTGCACAGACCGACTTCAACCTTAACGTGCGAGCCGGAAAAATAGAGAGAAAGCGGAATGAGTGTCAGACCGTCTTCTTTAACCTTTGAGAAAAGGCGGATTATCTCTCGTTTGTGCATAAGTAACTTTTTAGGGCGGAGCGGCTCACGGTTGAAGATGTTACCCTTTTCATAAGGGCTGATATGGACACCGAGAGCGAAAAGCTCGCCGTTTTTAACCTCACAGTACGAGTCCTTGAGATTAACAGCGCCAAGCCTTAACGACTTGACCTCCGTACCGTAAAGAGCAATGCCGGCTTCGTACTTTTCAAGCACAAAATAGTCGTGATACGCTTTTTTATTCTGAGCAATTATTTTGTTTTCAGTCTTAGTCACAGCAACTCCTCCTTTCGGCGTATATATTATACTATAAAAATATCCCTAAAGCAAGTATATTGAAGTAAAAATGTTGTTTACAAAATACACCTTGCTGTGTTATACTATTATAGATAAAATATTACTTTAAGGATGAAAAATGAAAAAACATCTTGAATGCGGAAAAATTGCCAATACGCATGGCGTAAAAGGAGACGTTATAATTGAATCCTGGTGCGACACTCCCGAGGTACTTGCATCGCTTAAGACAGTTTATACCGAAAAAGGAGGAGTATATACACCTGTTTCGGTAAAAAAGGCTTCCGTCTACAAAGGACGCGTGCTTGCATCTATTGATGGGGTAGACGTTCTCGAGGATGCGGCAGCGCTTAAAGGAACGGTGCTTTTTGCTGCACGCGAAGATCTGCCGCTCGGAGAGGGAGACTTCTTTGTTCAGGACCTGATTGGGCTGATTGTTTACGAAGAAGGTAGCGGAGAAGAGTACGGCACTCTTTCCGACGTGATTTCGGGGGCTGCGACCGATCTTTATGAAGTTAAAAATAAGAATGGGACGTTTCTTGTCCCCGTTGTCCCTGAATTCATTAAAAATATTGATCTTGAAAAAGGGATTGCTATACGTGCTATTGAAGGAATGTTTGAATGATGCGATTTGACGTAATGACGCTTTTTCCCGACCTTGTCACTACTGTGCTTGGTGAGAGCATAATCGGCAGGGCGCAGAAGAGAGGTGCAATAGAAGTTCACGCGCACAATATCCGTGACTATTCTGAGGATAAGCACCGTCGGGTTGACGATACTCCATACGGCGGGGGAATGGGTATGCTTATGGCGGCACCGCCAATATATAACTGCTATAAAGCTGTTTGCGATATGCAAAGCGAAGACGTGAAGCGCCGTGTGGTTTATATGTCTCCGAGAGGAAGCATACTTAATCACGAAAAAGCAAAAGAACTTGCAGCGTATGACAACCTTGTCATTCTTTGCGGACACTATGAGGGGGTTGACACGCGCATAATTGAAGAGATAGTAGACGAAGAGATTTCAATCGGCGACTACGTTCTTACAGGTGGCGAGATTCCCGCATGTATACTTGTCGATGCTGTTGCAAGACTTGTAAAAGGAGTACTTTCGGACGACGAGTGCTTTGAAAAGGAAAGCATTGCGAGCGGACTTTTAGAGCATTCGCAATATACAAGACCGTTTGAGTTTCACGGTGTTACCGTGCCTGATGTTCTTATTTCGGGACACCACGAAAATATCGATAAATGGCGTCTTGAACAGTCTGTTGAAATAACAAAAAAGAATCGCCCTGACCTTTATGAAAAATGGGCGATGCAAAACGAAAGCAGAAAGGAGCATAAATGAAAGGCGGATTTTTCAAATGGCTTGCCGACTTTTTCGAGGGTAGTTTTATAGTACGCAATCTCGATAAGTTGGGAAGTTATCTTTATAAAAAACTCGGCAGTGGCGTTTACAGTTACGCGTTTGGCTCGTATGACGATATGTGCGAAACGTTTGATAACGGCGTGATTGGTACTGCACAGAGCGGAAAACGCAGCAAACTTGTTTGTGCACTTGGCGAAAGCATAGAGCGGAGCGTATACGTACGTACAGTATCTAAAATGATGACATATCTTTCGCGTCTTTCAATGCGTATTATCGGCGTATTTCTTATGTCTGCGGGTGCATTTTCGATAATATCGCAGCTTTTGATGTATCTCGCATGGAAAGACAACGGACACTTTATAGGGACGCTTGTTTCTGCTTTGCTTATATTATGCGGCATACCGTTATTGTTTTCCAAGCGTGCTTTTTGTTCAGTTGTATATGACAGTATTGCGCTTGGCGGAATAGCACGAAGCTTTTGCGGATTTTCCGAGCGAAGCTTTAAGGTTGATGGCGAAGCGCGCGGAAGAAAAACCGCAGCTTTTATTTTAGGACTTGTGTTCGGCGTATTTGCCTGCTTTATCAATCCTATTCTGTTGCTGCTTGGAATGGTTGCAATAATCGGGGCATACGTTGTGCTTATTCATCCTGAGTGCGGCTATCATCTGTTGCTGTTTATTCTTCCTTTTCTGATAGTTCTTCCTCATCCGAGCATCATTCTTGCGCTGCTTGCAATATACACTGCCTTTTGCTTTATTATCAAGCTTGTACGCGGAAAGAGATATTTCAAGTTTGAATTTCTTGACGTTCTTGTGCTTTGCTTTATGGGAGTAATGCTTCTTGGCGGACTCGTTTCTTATGGCGGAATGCAGTCTGTTATGGCGGCATCTATATACACGGTGCTTATGCTCGGATATTTTCTCACCGTTTGTATAGTTAATTCTAAAGACGAGCTAAAACGCTCGGCAGGCATAATTTCTTTTTCGCTTTTGCTTGTTTCTGCTTACGGACTTTATCAGAACTTTACAGGTGATATATCCGCCGAATGGATAGATCAGTCAATGTTTGACAGCATTGAGGGACGCGTAGTTTCTACGTTTGAGAACCCCAATATGCTCGGTCTTTATCTGATTTTGTTACTTCCTCTTCTTGCTGCGGGTATTATAGGTGAGAAAAACTGGTGGAAAAAGCCCGGCTATATTCTGTCTTTTGCAGCGGGCGCAGCTTGCCTCGTTTATACGTGGGCGCGCGGAGCATGGCTTGGATTTATTTTCTCGTCCGTGGTATTTTTGCTCACGTGGAACAGGCGCACGATGGGACTTCTCATTGCGGGAGTTCTGGCATTGCCTGTTGCAATACCTTTTTTGCCCGAAAGTATCGTATCAAGATTTGCAAGCATAGGCAATCTTACGGATACTTCTACAAACTACCGTGTCTACATCTGGCGCGGAACTGTCAATATGCTCTCTGATTACTGGCTTACCGGAATAGGCGTCGGAGAGCAGGCTTTCAACCGTATTTATCCGTATTATTCTTTTGCAGGAATTGAAAAGGCGCCTCACGCGCACAACCTGTTCCTTCAGTTGTTTATAGAAGTAGGAATTTTCGGATTTGTAATTTTTGCAGCCCTTTTGATATGCTTTTTACAGAGCGGGTTCTCTTTGGCGAAGCACGGCGAGGACAAAGAGGTAAGGCTCATCGGTTGCGGCGCGCTTTGCGGAACGCTTGCTGCGCTTGTGCAAGGTATGACGGATTACGTTTGGTACAATTACCGTGTGTTCTTTATGTTCTGGCTTGTTATCGGCATTTCTGCTGCAGCACGCAGAATAGATGCTGATATGCGCCGTCGCCGTAAAATGATGGGCGGAGAACACAGTGCGGATATAACAATATAAAGGAGAAAGAAAATGACAAGTGAAAAAAGAGCATTTCGCGTAAATTTTGTCGACGTTCTGCTTACACTGATTATAGCGGCAATAGTGGCAGTAGGTGCATATATGATAGGCAGTGCTTTTGGCATTGACGTTTCTGCTGAAAAAGAGGAGCTTACCGTTGAATACACTCTTTCGTTCCGTGGACTTATGCCTGAGTTTGACGGTAAGGTTCAGGTCGGCGAAGACGTTATAGACGCGCAGAAGCGTCTCAATATAGGAACAGTTCAGGCAGTATGGACAGAGCCTTTCGAAAAAGACGTTTACGATGAGGAGACAAGAGAGATGGTACTTGCTACTCATCCTGACTATTTTACTCTTAACGTTCGCATTTCTTCTCCCGGTTATATCACCGATGAAATGTATTATGTTAACGGCATCAAGATGGCGGTTGGCGCAGGTGTAAGCGTACATCTCAAAAATTTCTGTGCTACAGGCTACGTTATAGATATGCGTATTAAGTGAGGAGATAAATATGGAAAAGAGAAAAATTCGTTTTAACATACTCGACTTTCTTATTGTCGCTGTTATAATTCTTTGCG
>JAFYPS010000091.1 GCA_017547395.1 Clostridia bacterium | reverse complement strand
GTCCCCAACTGGATGGAGCGCGAATTACCGTTTAGCCAATATCTCTGTTAGCGAATGCGTTGTTTGAAGTTTTTGCGGAGCTTTTTTCAAAAAGCGACCGTATCCCCTCCCCGTGTCCCCCAATCCACTCAAGGAGAACGAATTTATGATAAAGATAACCTCGGCTGAAATACTTTCCGTCGGAACGGAGCTGTTGCTTGGCGACATCGTAAACACGGATGCCGCGTATATATCGCGAAAATTAGCGGCACTTGGCATAAATCAATATCATCAGGGTGTTGTCGGCGACAACCCCGAGCGACTTCTTGAAACGCTTAAGATCTCGCTCTCACGAAGCGATCTCGTCATTTTAACGGGCGGACTTGGTCCGACGTACGACGACCTCACAAAAGAAACGGTCGCGACGCTGTTCGGCCGCTCGATGTATATGCATGAGGAAAGCCTTGAGCGCATGATGCGGCGTATGGCAAGCCGTGGTGCTGAGGTTACCGAAAACAACAAAAAGCAGGCGCTTATGCCCGAGGGTGCTATCGTTTTCAAGAACGATTACGGCACAGCTCCCGGTCTTGCAATAGAGGACGAGGAAAAAGGAAAAATTGCCATACTCCTTCCCGGTCCGCCAAGAGAGTGCGAGCCGATGTTTGACGAGCAGGTGACGCCTTATCTCAAAAAATTCTCTGAGCGCATTTTCTTCTCGCGCACCATAAACATTTTCGGCATGGGCGAGTCCAAGGTCGAAACGGTTCTTAAGGATATGATGCTCACATCAAAGAATCCCACTGTCGCGCCCTATGCAAAGGACGGCGAGGTATTACTCCGCGTAACCGCTTCAGGGCAAAGCGAGGACGAGTGCGCCGCGCTGTGCGACAAGGCAATCGAAGAAATACGCAAAACTGAGGTCAGTCCGTTTATATACGGCGTTGACATGGGCTCGCTTGAAGCGGCACTCGTAAACGAGCTTATTGCACGCGGCAAGACTATCGCAACGGCAGAATCGTGTACAGGCGGATACGTTGCAAAGCGTATCACCCACGTAAGCGGTTCAAGCTCGGTAATCGACGGCAGTATCGTCACCTACGCCCACAGAATCAAGGAAAAATTCGTCGGCGTTTCGCATGAAACGCTTGAGGAACACGGTGCCGTATCGCCCCAAACGGCTATAGAGATGGCGCGAGGTGTACGCAAGCTCTTCGACGCGGACGTGGGACTGTCCACAACGGGTATCGCAGGTCCTACGGGCGGGACGCCCGACAAGCCTGTGGGACGCGTGTATGTTGCGGTCTGCGTGGGAGATTTTGAAGAAGTCCGCGAGCTTAATATCGGCGCGGGGCTTGCAACACGCGAGTACGTGCGCTACGTTTCCGCAAGTAATGCGCTTGATCTCGCGAGAAAAGCGCTTACAAAATAATATACCTGAGAAAAGAGTGTAAGTTATGAATACAACACAGCTTATCGCCGCTATTGAAAACGGCAAATACGAAAAAATCTTCACCGAGCTTTACGGTAAGGAAAATATTGAAGCGCAGAATAAACGCTACATCGCGGCTGTCAAAGAGTTCGCTCGTCTTTACGGTGCAGAACGTGAGGCATCGCTCTTTTCCGTTGCGGGCAGAAGCGAAATTTCGGGCAATCACACCGACCACAACTTCGGACGTGTACTTGCCGCATCCATAAATCTCGACATCATCGCCGTTGCATCTCCGCGCGACGATATGAAGATATCCATAAAATCCGAGGGCTTCCCCAAGGACGAGGTTGATATCACCGATCCCACGGTTGACGAGGCGCTTTATTACACCTCGAAGTCGATAATTTCGGGTATGTGCTCGGGATTTTTAAAGTACGGTCACAAGGTCGGCGGCTACGATGCTTACACCACCTCGAACGTTTTCAAAGGCTCGGGACTTTCCTCGTCCGCAGCGTTTGAAGATATGGTGGGACTTATCTTAAGCGGATTTTATAATGACAATCAGGTTGAAAACGCAGAAATTGCGAAAATCGCACAGTACAGCGAAAACGTATTCTTCGGTAAGCCCTGCGGTCTTATGGATCAGATCGCGTGTGCGGTCGGCGGCTTTGTCGCAATCGACTTTAAGCATCCCGACGAGCCGATAATCGAAAAGCTTCCCTTTAGTCTCGACGAAGCAGGCTACAGCCTTTGCATCGTCAACACGGGCGGAAATCACGCGGATCTCAACCGCGACTACGCTTCCATTCCTGCCGAAATGAAGAAGATTGCATCTTACTTCGGCAAAAAGGTACTGCGCGACGTCACTCTCGAGGACGTGCTGGGAAATATCCAGGAGCTTCGTCCATTCGCAGGCGACCGCGCAATAATGCGTGCTATTCATTACATAAACGAAAACGAGCGTGTAGCTGCGCAGACGGCGGCGCTCAAGGCAGGCGATATTGATGCCTTCTTCGAGGGTGTTCTGGCTTCGGGCAACTCAAGCTTCAAGTATCTGCAAAACGCGTTTACCGTCAAGAACGTGAAGGAGCAAGGCATTTCGCTCGCTCTGTGCGTAGCGGAAAACGCACTCCGCGGCAAATCTGCGGCATGGCGCGTACACGGCGGCGGCTTTGCAGGTACCATTCAGGCATTCGTTAAGACAGAGGACGTTCCTGCCTTCAAAAAGGCGCTTGACGGTGCGTTTGGCAAGAATGCCACGACCGTGCTTCGCGTTCGTCCCTAC
>JAFYPS010000090.1 GCA_017547395.1 Clostridia bacterium | reverse complement strand
TCTCGGAGGTCTTTCCTGCATCACTGTAGAAGTGTGCGGTGTTGTTTGCCTGATTGTATACAACGTAGGTATTCATATCAACGCCTGCAGCGCCGTTGGATACGGGAGCATTCTCGGCGTCGGTAAATGCTGCGGAAGGATGTTCGCAGACAGTACAGTACCAGAACTCTTCTCTGTCAACTTCGCACGCGAGTTCAGCAAGCTTTACGTACTTGAACTGATGCGCAAGAGCGGGAGTGATGTGATACCAGGGCTGATTTGCCTCAGCGGGAGTCTTATCGGGAAGCTGTGTAAAATCAGCATTCGTGTAGAATTTTTGGTCTGCGGAGTTGTAGTACCATGCATTTGCTACTGCAGCATCGCTTGCAGGAGTAACAGCGTACTGAGCGGAAGGATGTGCACAACGCTTGCAGTACCAGAAGTCCTCACCGCGTATGCAGCAGGTAGCCTCAGCTACATTAACGTTCTCCCAGTCATGGCCGAGCGCGGGAACTTCCCACTTGGAATCGGGCTTACGTGCGCCCTCTTCGCTGAACTCGTAACATCCGTCATTGGTACAGTAAAGGTATGCTTCACCTTTATTTGCGCAGTCGGGATAGCCGATATATTTGCTTTCATCGTACTCGGTTTCATATACGTGAGGAAGTTTTTCAAGCACTTCTTCAATACCGGTAACTCCGCAGCTGTTACAGTCATAGGTAGCAAGACCCGTACCAAAACAGGTTGCGGGAGTGGCAACGGTATAGTTTACTCTGTTTTCCTCGGGGTGAGTACAGCTTGCTTCTATAGAAACACTGACTTTCTTATCAGCCTGATTAGCAGAGGTATACACATACTTGTTGCTATTAGCAGTTCCGCCGATGAAATAAGTATCGGTAAGAGAAATGTCGGACACGCCGCCGTCAGAAGCAAGAACCTTAAAGGTGAGTTCTACAACCGCACAGTCGTAAACGTAAGCAGCATTTGAACCAAGGCTTGCAGTAAGGCTATTAGCAAAACCTACCATCATTCCCTTATGAGCGGTTTCGGCCATGGGTTTACCGTTAGCCTTAGCATTTGCCGCATCATATACGAAAGTAGCAGAGCCCTGTGCCACAGCAACTTCAGGGGCGATAATAGAGGTTATAGCCAGACAAGCCATATGTGCCTTCTTAAGAACGTTACCGTCTTTGTCCGTATAGGCATCCGTGCCGTCTGTAGCAACAGTAGCATAGGAAGTGCTTTCGAGCGAGAGCTTGGTTTCATCCCATTCAACAAGGAAGGTCTGACCGTAAATATCTCGGGTAGCACCTGCCGCTTTTCCGTCCATCGTAGTTCCGACAGGACGGTAAATAACCTGCTTAGCCTGTGTGCCGCCCTTTGCGGTAGGACCTACAACGATATAAACGTTAAAGGTGTCGTTTACTTCAAGCGCGGTAAAGTCTACAGTAGCCGCACCCTCAGTATCGTCCTGACCGAGCGCAAGCGAGGAATAGCCCGCGCCGAAAGCGAATACGGTAAGTACAGCCGCAAGGAGCAATACCGTAAGGCTTGACAAAATTCTCTTCATCATAAATAAATACCTCCGATGAATTAAAGATGTATGTTAATATTTTTTATTTACAAAATCCGTCAAAAAGGCATAGTTCACCCAATACGCCTATTGTCCTATAATTGTACAATACTTTCCCTTGTTTGTCAATTGATTTTCGTCAAAATTATACCAAAAGTTTAAAAAAACACCTGTCACAAAAAACAATAAATCCCACAACTGTAAAATTGTGGGATTTACGTTATCTTATTTTGCGGCGATGCGCGCGGTAATGACCGCGTCTGTGCCTGTGAGTACGTATATATGCGCTCACAACAAAGTAAAGCACGGTGAGAACCACCGCCGAAATCACGGTGACTATGAAAAACGTGCTTGTGGTAAAACGTTCTATTCTGTCAAGGGCAACAAGAAATTCGCTTCTCGAAAGTGAGTTCTGTGTAATGAGCGGAACGCTGCCAAGATACTCACCGTCAAGGTAAACGCTGTAGCTTCCCGCGCTTTGTCCTTCGGTAACGGGTGCTTTAAGCGTTTCGCTGTCAAGACGGTATTCGTACGTAAGGTCTGCTCTTGTCACGGAGGTTGGCAGATACATCGTAAGTCCCTCACCGGGAACGAGCGTCACGTAGTCGGCATCCGTAGAAAGCTCAACAGGTACCTCGCAGACTATGCCCCCCGCGCGGATAACCTCAACGTATCCGTATTCCTTCTGCGCATAGGTCGCAAGTTCGCTCGTGAACAGATACGCAGCATTGCGCTCCTCAATCTGCTCGCCGCCAAGCGCAACGATTATGTAAGAAAGCTCCTCGCCGTCCACAGCCGACGCGGTGTAATATCCCGCCTCTGTAGTCGAACCCGAGTTCAACCCCGTAATACGCGGGTCAAAGTACCCTTTTTCAACAACCTTTGACACAAGTCCGTTGCGGTTGTAAATCGTGCGCACTCCCGAACGTTCGGTGGCGGGCATCTCGTATTTTACTGCAGTAGAAAGCGAAGTAAGAAAGTCGTTTTCATAGAATGCTCTTGCAAGCAAAACCGAGTCGGCGGCAGTAGTAACCATACCGTCAGCACTCATTCCCGTAGGGTTTTTGTAGACTGTCGACGTCATTCCGAGTGCCGCCGCCTTTTCATTCATAAGGGTAATGAAAGAATCGACCGAGCCCGCAGCTATGTGCGCAAGCAGGTATGCACTGTCATTCGCTCCGCGTACAAGCAATCCGCCAAACATATCGGTGACACTCACCGTTTCACCGACGTAATAACCGACCTGATTGCCGCTCGCATCCTTTATCATACTGTATTCAACCGTCAGAGTTTCCTCCGTGCGCTCCGCTAAAATCTCATATGCCACAAGCGCAGTCATCATTTTTGTAAAAGACGCGGTCGGCAGCATCTCGTTTTCGTTATGCGCAAAAACCGTCTGCCCGTTTTCGATATTGTACACCGCGGCAGCGCGTACGTTTTCAGCATATACGAGAACATTCTGCTCCTCGGCGGGTACGGTTTCCTCGGTTGCGAGCGAATTTATGCAAAGCAAAAAAGCAAGCAGAATTACCGCTAAAATATTAAATTTTCCGCGATGCATTATGCTCACTCCTTTGTTTTAAAAAACTCCCTTGCCTTTTCACAGTCAAGCATTACACTGTTTTGAAGATCTTCGACAGAGTCGAATTTTTTCTCTCCTCTGCCCCGTCCGTAAAATGTCACTTTAACAGTTTCGCCGTACAAGTTTCCGTCAAAATCGAGAATGTGTGTTTCAAGATTCACTGTGCCGCCGTTTTCAACCGTAGGGCGACTGCCAACGTTCGAAACGGATATGTAATCCTTTCCGCAGACGGAAGTTTTCGTATAATACGTGCCTCGCGCAAGCAGTGCGCGCGATGGCGAAAAAATCTGATTTATCGTAGGCATTCCAAGCGTTCTGCCAAGTGCTTTGCCGTGCTTGACAGGCTCGTTTACGTAGTAATTGTACGTAAGCAGCAGGTTTGCATTTTCAACGTCGCCCTTTTCAAGCAAGGCGCGGATTCTCGTAGAGCTTACAGGCTCGCCAAGAAAAGAAACCTGCTCGCATATCTTAGCTTTTATGCCGTTCTTTCTCGCGAGGTCACACAAAAGATTACTGTCCCCCGCGCCACCCTTGCCAAAGTGGTAGTTAAAGCCTGCAACAAGTGCTTTTGCACCAAGTTTTTTACAAAGTTCCTCGTTTACAAAATCTTCTGCACTCATATCGCAGAGTTCTCTGAAGTCATACACGTATGCAAAGTCTGCACCCGCGTTTTTCAGTTCTGTCAATCTGTCCGAAAGCGCAAGTATCTCACGCGCTCCGCGCGGCGATGACGAAAAAATAAGCACCGCTGTTGAAACTCCAAGCTCGGTGCTTATATTTTTGGCCGCAGAAATGATACGGCGGTGTCCCATATGTACGCCGTCGAACATACCAAGACAAACGGCATATTTTTCTGTCATTTTCTCCCCTCCTTAATTCAGTGATTAATTACGCATTTTATTGCGATTTGAGAATTTTTATTATCGGCATAGCCGACGCCTAAGAATTTATCGCCAAACTTT
>JAFYPS010000089.1 GCA_017547395.1 Clostridia bacterium | reverse complement strand
TTTTCGTGAGTATATCGCACTGCTTGAAAATTTCTTCCTTGACGGCACTCATAAAGTCTTCAAACGTATCGCAGTCCATAAACTTTTCGCGAAGAACCGTATCAACAACGCCGGGGAAGTTCAGGTCACCGATATTGTTAACGTCAGCACCGCATTTCGGAATGATGAATTCCCAGCAAGCCGCCACAACGTAGTCGCGCGCATCGCGAAGCTCATAGCCGTGCTTAAGGAGTGCATCTATAACAACGTCGTCATTTGAATACTGCGGGAAGCCGAGACCTGCTTTTGTAAGCTCACTTGCAAACTCATAAACCTCGAGAGGAGTATTTTTGTTTACGCGGAGATTGATTTTGGGGTCGATGAGAAGCAGCTTTTTGCTTGCGATAAGACAAAGCTCGGAAAGGCGGCTGTAAACGTCGTTTCCGTCCTCGTCGATACCTCCGAGAACAAGACTCTGCCCGTTGTCACCCTGCTGAATACCGTTGTAGAGGTCACTGTCCTTGTTAAATGAGATAAAGAAATCGCAGATAAGGTCGAGTACGCTTTCGTCAGTGTAGACACCTGCATCCATATCTGCCTTGAAATAGGGATACATATATTTGTCAAAGCGACCGACAGTGTTGTGATAATCGCCCTCAAGCCAAAGCGCGAAATGAAGAATTCTGAAGGACTGGAGCGCCTCACGGAAGTTTCTTGCGCCGTATGCGGGCACACGCTCAAGCACTTCGGCGATGTCGTTTTTGCCCTGCTTGACAGCTTCTTCTCTGTATCTTTTTGTAAGTGCGAGAATGGCGTCGATTATTCTTTTGCCGTACTCGTCTGCACTCTCGCGCTTTGCGAGAAGACCGTTACGAATAGCATCTTCGTAGTTCGGCGAGAGGTTTGACATATATCCGATTTCGTGAATGTGATATTTTGATTTCAGCTCTTTCCACTCGTCTTTGGTAAAACAGTCGGGGAGCTTTTGTATCGTGCGCATAAAGCATATTTTTTCATCGGGTAGAAAAACAGGGGTTTCCGCCTCGGAAAGAATTTCGAAACGGCGCGTCATTCTCTCGATAGGAGTGAGGCCTTCTGCCTTGAACTTTTCTGCAAGGTCCGCGAAAAGCTCCGGGCTTTTTCTGAATTGGTGGTGCTTTTTTAAAACTACGTAGTCTAAAAGTTCAGTCATAATAAATCTCCTTTTACACAATCTTACAATTTAAATGTACAATAAAAGCAAGTCTTTGTCAATATAACAACTTGCACACATGTGGCAATTTTTTATCTTTTTGTATGCTATTTCGTTGACAAAAATTTTACTTAATGTTATACTTGAATAAAAAACAAGCGAGGTTTTTATGAAAAGAATACTTGTTTTACTTATGTTTGTTACTGTTTTTGCGGTAGCTTCGTTTGCGGCAGAAAATCCGATTACCGTTTATCTCGATAACGAGGCTGTGGTGTTTGACGTTGAGCCGCAGATAATAAACGGAAGAACGATGGTTCCCGTAAGAGCGATATTTGAAAAACTCGGTGCCACCGTAACGTGGGACGATACTACCAAGACGGCTACGGCGGTAAAGGGAGAAACTACTGTTAGTATAGCTCTTAACGCTCCGGAAATGACGGTTAGCGGCAATAAGGTCGCGCTCGATTCTCCGGCGGTTATTATAAATTCGAGAACGCTTGTTCCGCTCAGAGCGGTCAGCGCGGCTTTCGGATGTGAGGTCGGATGGCTTTCGACAGAGAGAAGAGTATCTCTTATCAGCAATAGCGAAAAATGTGTAATGCTTTACTCAAATGACGGAAGTGTGTCCTTTGATGCAAGCGAGGCATGCGTAAAGTGCGAAGAGGGCTGGTTTAGCGACGAAGCCAAGAGCAAAAAAATCGAGCATACTTATAGCAACGGTGTATGTATATTCTGTAAAAAGGTAGGAGGAAACGGTATGACTGAAATAGCTAACGGAATCCTTTCAAGAAGTTCATACTATCAAAACAATCTTGCGAATAACGCTGCAGACCCGTTTATTCTTGAACACGACGGCACCTATTATCTTTATGCGACGGGCGGAAGCAGGTTTACCGTTCGGAAATCCGAAAATCTGTTAAACTGGAGTGCGGAAAGCGAACCTATTATTTTCCTTTCCGACACCACGTGGGCGGTAGACTGCGGTTGGGCGCCGGAGATTTATGAGTATAACGGAAAGTTTTATTTTATATTCTCGGCGAGAAACGAGAATCAGATACATTGCATTGATATAGCAGTTTGCGATACCCCCGACGGCAAGTTCGTACCCTTGTCCGACAAGCCTTTCTTTGCTCCGGGATACAGCGTAATTGATGCAAGCCTTTTATTTGATGATGACGGACGTATATATTTGTACTATTCCAAGGACTGCTCTACAAACAAGATCGGCGACAAAAAGGTCAGCCAGACGTACGGCGTTGAAGTAAAGAAGGATTTTTCCGGCATTATCGGCGAACCCGTACTGATTTCCACTCCTACGTACGACTGGGAGCTTAAGAGCGGAAACACTCTTTGGAACGAAGGTCCCGTTGTTTTCAAGGAAAACGGAGTTTACTACCTGCTTTTCAGCGCTAACTTC
>JAFYPS010000088.1 GCA_017547395.1 Clostridia bacterium | reverse complement strand
CACCTGCCTCAGACTGCATCTCGGTAACCTGTACAGGAGTGCCGAACACGTTAAGTGCAGGCTTGCCGAGAATGTTCTTGCCGGACGCAGCCCACTGGTCAACATAGTCTGCCATAGGGCTGGAAGGAGTGATGGGATAAATGCCTGCTACTTCAGTAAACGCATAGCTTACGTGAGCGGCGGCAGTGTTACCATCCATGGAAAGTTTTTGTCTTGCCATTTTGGAATACCTCCGATAGATAAAAAATTTATATTTATTTTGTTTTTTGCTTTATTGCCACCAATCATTATAACACCAAGAGGCTCAAAAGTAAATAGTAATTCCCTTGAATTTTACGGAAAAAGCGCAGAAATTAAAGGCAAAAGTGTCAAAAAATTTGTACGCTTGTCAGAAAAAGCGTATTTGTGTAAGACCCTGATACATAGCGCGAAGCTCGCGGGGAGTAACGTGCTCATTCTTTTTCAGCATATCGCCGAAATACTTTGCGCTCCTGAACCCGCACGCCTTTGCAATATCCTCAAAGGAGCGGTCGGTCGATGCAAGAAGTTCTTTCGCCGCTTCAAGCCGCACCCTGATAAGGTACTGAACGGGTGTGCAACCGTACACGCGTTTGAAGCTTCGGGTAAACGCGCCCTCGCTCATCGAGCAGCTGTGCGCAAGCGTTCTTACGGTAAGTGATTCCATATATCTCTGCTCTATCTGGAGCATAGCGGGAGAAAGTCTGTCGGAAAGTGTGTCAAAGCGTTCAAGACGGCTTATCATTCCCTCTCTCGCAATCTTTGCAAGCACACCGTACACCGCCGCACATATGCGGAGGCGGTCGTGATAATATTCAAGCGCATACGGACTCATCTTTGTGACGGAGGAGAGTGTCGCACCCTCTCCCGCCTCGCCTATTGCGATATCCGAAAGCTCGAGATGATCAAGAAAGTCCTCGCTCGCATCAAAAAGAACGTACTCTACCGAAAAATCCTCGCTCTTTTCGGAAAGCTCGATTTTCACACCTCTGCGCGCAAAAACAAGCGTGCCGCAAAAAAGCTCTTCGTCGCCGTCCTCGCCCGAAAGCATCGCGCTTCCCTCTTTGATACAGATAACAAGATGCCCGTCGCCGCCCGAAAGAGATTTCACACCGTTTCCAAACTCAAGCGGTGAAATCGGAAGTTTGTCGCGCTCTTCGTTTTCAGTTTGCAAACCGATATATTCTTCCATAACGCTTCCTTTTAATATGTTACAATTTTAACTATTTCAATTATAACAAAAAAGGCTTGCAAATGCAAGACTTTTGAACATTTTTACATATCGGCTGGACAAACTTGACATTTGCGCCGAAAAATATTAAATTATAAACAGAAATTGTACGTAAAGGAGCCACATATGGACATTTGCATTGTTACGAATGACAGTCTTCTCGCCCGTTTTCTTATTCTCGAACTTTTCGAGGCAGGATTTTCGTCCGAGCAGGCGCACTCCTTTTCTTCAGAGACAAGACTCAATATAGTCGACCTTGACTTTTGCAAAGAAGAGCCGCCAAGCGGCAGTATAGGCTTTTCCTATAGCGATGCTCAGTCAAAGCGGGTTTCCTGCTTTATTCCGCGACCGATAGGAGTGCAAACGCTTTTAAGCGCGGTAAAAGAAAGGCTTCTCCCCGACAAAAAGGCGAAAGCTCTCGGCATTAGCGTAAGCGTGAGCACCCGAAAGGCAACCGCGGACTCAAAAGACGTACGCCTGTCAGAAAAAGAGCTTGCACTTCTCCTGATGCTGAAAAAAACTCCCCTTCTCTCGCGTGAGGATGCCGCAAAGCTGTTTGAGGATGCGGACAGCAACGTCGTCGACGTCTATATGCACTACTTAAGGCGCAAACTGAAAAAAATATGTCCCTATGACGTTATAAAATCAAAGCGCGGCGAAGGCTACTCGCTGATTTATCCGATAGAACTTGTATGACAGAGCGCGTTGTAAAAAAGAGTCCTTTATACGAAAATAAAGAGTTTTTTGCAATATGTTTGCACTTGACACCATATCCAAACTGTAATAAAATCAAGATGATAATATTTTAATATTCAGGAGATGCACTATGGAAAGAATCAAAGTCGGCCATATCGGCACAAGACATGACCACAGCCGTGCAAAGCTTGAGGCGATTAAAAAATTCCCCGAACTTTTCGAAGTTGTCGGCATAGTTCCCGAAAACGAGGAAGTCGCAAAATCCTTTATCGGCGACAAAGTATACGGCGACGTTCCCGTTATGACAGAGGAAGAGCTTTTTGCAGTACCCGATCTTAAACTCGTGCTTTGCGAAGGATATGAGCTTGACAGTGTTGCTGCAGCTCAGCGCTGCATCGACCACGGTGTTCACGTTCACCTTGACAAGCCGGGCGGAGAGGACATCGTTGCTTACGAAAAGCTGCTCCGCGATGCAAAGAGAAAAGGTCTTGTTGTTCAGCTCGGTTATATGTACCGCTACAACCCCGCCGTTCTCTACGCTCACGACCTCATAAACGACGGCCGCATCGGCGAGCTTACCGGTATCGGCACCGAAATGAGCACAATGCACGATATGCGCGTTAACAAACTGCTTTCGGGCTTCAAGGGCGGTGTTATGTTCTGGCTCGGATGCCACCTTATCGACCTCATTTTCAGAATTGCAGGTACTCCCGATGAGATCATCCCCGTCAACCATCACTCCGACTTTATTATGGAAGGCGTGCTTGACAACACCTTTGCTCTTCTCAAGTACCCGAAATACGTTGCAACCGTTCGCGTTAACTCCACAGAAGTAAACGGACACGACCGCCGTCAGTTCGTTATCTGCGGCAGACAGGGTTCCGTTGAAATCAAGCCCCTTGAGCCTCCGGAAATGACCTTCTCTGACAGACGTATGACCGGCACCGAGGCGTATAAGCACATAAAAGCCGTTATCCCGATTGCAAAGCCCACAGGACGTTACGACGTAATGGTGAACGACCTCTATGACTACATTATGGGCACAAAGGAAAACCCCTACACCTACGAATACGAGCTTCAGCTCCAGAAGCTTGTTCTTGCAGCTTGCGGCTTTGACATCGACTTCAAGGCGCCGATAGAACTTTGATCACTTCAAAACCAAGGTTTTGAAGTGTGTAGGGGTGTTCACTCGCGTACCGCTCTACCGCGGTCACCCCTGTAATGAGTAAAAAAGCCGGCGCATGTCCGTCTTTTTTACGGATTTTATTATATTTCTTGAAAGGATATAACAAATGAAAGCTGTACTTATTGACAAAGTTACAAATGCTCTTAACTGGGCAGACGTTCCGGATCCCGTACTCGGCGAGGACGATTGCCTCGTAGAAATACACGCGGCGGCTCTTAACCGCGCCGACCTTATGCAGCGTGCGGGTCAGTACCCGCCCCCTCCCGGCTGTCCCGAATGGATGGGTCTCGAAATCTCGGGCGTAATCACCGAAATGGGTGAGGGCGCTAAGGCAAAGTCAAGCTGGAAGATAGGCGACAAGGTTTGCGCACTTCTCGGCGGCGGCGGATATGCACAGTATGCAAATATCAAGTACGATATGCTTATGCCCATTCCCGAAGACAGCGACTTTATTGAAGCTGCTGCTCTCCCCGAGGCATATGCTACCGCTTATCTCAACCTCTTCCACGAGGGCGGACTTAAGGCAGGCGACACCCTCCTTATGCACGCAGGTGCAAGCGGTCTTGCAAGCGTTATCATCCCGATGGCAAAGGCATTCGGCGCACGCGATATCACTACCGTTATCACCGACGAGGCTGCAAAGGCTATCGAGCATCTCGGTGCTGATATGATTGTAAATACCAAGACCACCGACATCTCCGAGGTTCTTGCTAAGGAAAAGGAAGAGGGACGCCCCGTTGACGTTGCTATCGACTGCCTCGGCGGCGATATGTGCGGCAAGTGTCTTCCCCATATGCGCTACGGCGGACGCTGGATTATGATTGCGACTCTCGCAGGCGATATGACCGAGGTTGACCTCCGCAAGCTCTACGTTGTAAACGTTCGCCTTATCGGAAGCACTCTCCGTTCCAAGACCCCCGAGTTCAAGGCAAAGCTCCTTGCAGAGCTTGTTGAAAAGGTTTGGCCCAAGGTTACAACCGGCGAGGTTAAGCCCACAATTTACAAGGTTCTCCCCATCACCGAGGCTGAGGAAGCACACGCTATTCTCGAGCGCGGCGAAAACGTCGGCAAGGTAGTTCTTACCGTTAAATAACAGTTATACGCTCCGCTTTGCGTTTTAAGCGGAGCGTTTTTTATTTTTCTCTTCAAATTGACAGAAGTTTGTGTTATAATATAGTACAAATTATTTTAAGGAGACGAAATCTTGAAGGATACTGTCAGAATCATACATATGGGTGACCTGCATCTCGACTCGCCGTTTTCTTCACTCGGCGTTGACAAAAGTGAGATCCGCAGAAGAGAGCTTCGCGCCACGTTCACTTCCATTATGTATTATATAAAAGAAGTTGCCGCTGACATCGTGCTTATTTCGGGCGACCTTTTCGACGACGGATTTGCAAGTGCCGAAACAGCCGAGCTTATCTGCTCGCAGTTTGCGGCGCTTCCGGACTGCCGTTTCGTTATCTCTCCCGGCAATCACGACCCCTACACCCGCGGAAGCATTTATACGTCCAAAAAGCTACCGAAAAACGTATGCGTTTTCAGCAGTGAGGGGCTTCAGCGCTTTGTATTTGAAGACATCAACACCGAGGTTTACGGCTGGGCGTTCTGCTCAAAATCCCTTTCCGAGAGTCCTCTCGCGGGAAAAAGTGCCGACGATAACGGACGTCTTCACCTTGTGTGCGGGCACTGCGATATGGCATCGCCCCTTTCGACCTACTGCCCCGTAACGAAAGAGGACGTGGTCCGTTTCGGCGCACACTACAATGCATTTTCTCACATTCACAAAACCCCCGAGCTTTGCCGCGAGGGTAACGTTTGCTGGTCATACTCCGGCTTTGTTGAGGGCCGCAGCTTTGACGAATGCGGTCTTGGCGGAATCTATTTTATCGAAGCGAAAACCGGCGGAGACTTTGCGCTTGAAATCAAGCGCAAGAACATCGCGCGCCGCCGCTACGAATGGGAAAAGATAGACGCAAGCGGCGCTGTGGAGCTTTCGGACATTGCAGCAAAAATCGATGCGCGCATCAAGGAAAAAAAGTACGGCGACGAAACTCTCCTGCGCGTAACTCTCTACGGTGCGGTTTCCCCTTCGCTCGAAAATCTTTCAAGACTTGAGGGCGCGGTACGCGGAATATTTATGCTCGAAATCATCGACGAAACCTCACCGACCTTTGATGCCGACGTGCTTGCAAAGGATATGACGATGCGCGGCGAGCTTTACAGAGAACTGCTACCCCTTCTCACAGGCGGCAGTGCCGAGGAAAGAGCAAATGCCGCAGCGGCGCTTAAAATGGGACTTGCCGTTCTTGACGGGCGCAACATAGCAGACTAAAGGAGAAGAATATGAGAATAGACAAAATACATATAGACTCCTTTATGGGAAAGAGCGACTTTTCCCTTGAATTTTCCGGTGGAATAAACGTTATCCGCGGCGACAACGAAAGCGGAAAAAGCTCCGTTGCCGAATTCATCAAGTTTATGCTTTACGGCGCTTCGGCAAGAGGCGCTGACGGAGAAATGAGCGAGCGTCAGCGATATCTCTCCTTCGGAGCATCTTCTTTCGGCGGACAAATGGAGCTTCGCACGTCGGGCGGCCGCTATCGTATTGACCGAAGCCTTACCCTTGCGGCAAACGGCTTTCGCGAGAGCCTTTCGGTCACCGACCTTGACAAAATGGCGCAGGTTCTTAAAGGCGAAAACGTCGGTGAAGCACTTCTCGGCATTCCGGAAGAGGTTTTTGAAAAGGCAGTATATATCTCTCAGGAGAAAGAAGCAAAAACCGGCGGCGCAGGACTTGGAAGCGCCATTGAAAATCTGCTTTTTGCCGCTGACGAGACGGTAAGCACCGACAAGGCGCTTAAAAAGCTTGACGCGCTCCGAGTTTCGCTTCTCCACAAAAACGGCAAGGGAGGACAGCTTTATGCGCTCGCTTCGGAAAAAGAATCCCTTGAAGCAAGACTTGTAAAAGCCAAGAGCGACAACAGCGAAATCATCGCAAAAGAAAGCAGCCTTCTGGAAACCGACACGCGCATTGCGGAAAAGAAAGCCGAATACAATCAGTGCAAAAAGCTCTGTCAGCTTTATGACAACTATCTTGCATACAACCGCTTTAAAAAGACCGACGAGCTATCTGAAAAGTGGCGCGAAGCCACAAAGGACAGAAAAACGCTTGAAGAAACCTTCGGCGGTTTTTCACCCGACGGAGAATATCTCGGCAGACTGCATGCGGCAGCAGAGCAATTGCAGGACGCGGTAAACGACCGCATCACGTCCCAAAAATCTCTTGAAAATGCGATAGAAGCACGTGCTGCGGCGGAAAATACTGTTATTACCGAAAGTGACGGCAGTCTTGAAAAGGTTGCAAAGAAAGCCGCAAAAAGCGAAAAGCTTGCGCGTATTTTCAAAATTCTCGGTATTGTTCTTATTGCGCTTGCACCTATCGGTGCGGCGGCTGTATATCTTTGCAGACTCGGCACACCGCTTTACGCTGTAGCGGGCGCATCCGCGCTTATCGGAATTCTTCTTTTAGTCTTTGCAAAGGTTATGATGGCAAAGCTTGCAAACACGTTAAGCGACTACGGTGTAAGTCACGCATACGCACTTTTCGACAAGCTCCGTGAGGAGGATGAAGCGCGCAACCGCGCCGCAGAAACCCTTGCCAAGGCACGCGCCGACGAAAGTGCGGCAGAGGCATTGTTCAAAGCGGCTGCGGAACGCGAAGCACTGTTCCGTGAAGACTTTGAACGTGAGGCTAAACGCCTCGGTGAAAGTGCCGAGAACAGCGAAGCACTGTTTTCGGCGGTTGAAAACTACATTTCCGAGCGCGAAAGACTTATATCCGAGCAGAAACTTCTCTCCGAGCGCATTTCCGCACTTGAAAGCGAAAATGCGGCATATGACCGCGCTACGGTAGAAAAGACACTTGAAGCTATAAAAGATCTCTCGGTTTTTGAAAAGCTCGACATTAATGAGTACAGCCGCAACCGCGATTTCTGCGAAAACGCGATTGCCGCGCTTGAAATTAAAAAAGGCGACCTTGAAAAGTCGCTTGCGGCTCTCCGCGCAACCGTTGAATCTTCGGCTCTTATTTCAGCCGCGCTCTACGAGGTAAAGAAAAAGGAAAACGCCGCTAAGGCAAAATACGATGCGGCGTCTCTTGCAATCCGCTCTATCGAAAACGCGTCCAAGGGGCTACGCACCCGTATTTCCCCTCACCTTGCCGAATACGCGGGCAAGCTTTTATCGGTGCTTACCTCGGGTAAGTATACCGAAATCGGCGTTGACGACGAGATGAATATGACCTTCCTCTCTAAAGACGGTGCGCACGATATAGCATTTCTCTCCAAGGGCACGCGTGAAAGCGCATACTTTGCGCTCCGCCTTGCGCTCTGTGACCTTATTTCAAAGGAAGAAAAGCTCCCGCTTGTGCTTGACGAAAGCTTTGCGCACTCGGACAACGAGCGCACAAAGCAGTGCTTCAGAGTGCTTGCGGCATTGAGCGAGGGCGGCACACAGTCCTTTGTTTTTGCCTGCCATGACCGCGAGGAAAAGATAGCGGAAAAGGTTTCGGTCATAAATCTTATCGAAATTTAGCGAAAATTGCATTATTTTGCAAAAAACTATTGCAAAATGCTTTGTAGCGTAGTATAATAGCGTCAAATTTCATAAATTCTGTATGACGTTTGCAGGAAATTGCGGCATGTCGCAGCCGAAGGAGTAACGCTCTCAGGTGTCTTTATGATGAGGACTGCAGACTGACAGAACTTTGGAGAACCCCATTAAATTGGGTGCCGAAGGTGCAAAACGCGAAGCGCGTGAATCTCTCAGGCAAAAGGACAAAGTCACTAACCTTTCTTAAAAGGATTTGTTTTGTTTATTTTGCCGGACTGCGTTTTGCAAGTCCGGCAAATTTTATTTAAGGAGTGTCATGCAATGATTCTTGACAAAATTGCCGAAATAAACGGCAGTATCAACGGCGTAGTATGGGGCATTTTCGGTCTCGCTCTTCTTATAGGCACCGGAATTATCGTTACCTGCTGCACAAAGTTCTTCCAGGTTTCGCACATCGGTCTCTGGTGGAAAAATACTATAGGCAGTCTTTTTACAAAAGACGTTCTTAAGCACCGTAAGGAAAAGGGTGTTATTTCTCCCTTCCAGGCGCTTTGTACCGCACTTGCCGCAACGGTAGGTACAGGTAACATCGCGGGTGTTGCAGCAGCTATCTGCATTGGTGGCGCGGGCGCAGTTTTCTGGATGTGGGTTGCAGCCTTCTTCGGTATGATGACAAACTACGCTGAAAACGTTCTCGGTATCTATTTCAGACGCAAGAACAGTGAAGGCGAGTGGTCCGGCGGTGCTATGTACTACCTCCAGGACGGTCTCGGTGGCTACAAGTACGAAGACAGCCACAGCAAGGCAAGCTTTAAGAACCTTGGTAAGATTCTCGCAGTTCTCTTCTGTATCTTCACTATGCTCGCTTCCTTCGGTATCGGAAGTAT
>JAFYPS010000087.1 GCA_017547395.1 Clostridia bacterium | reverse complement strand
TTGCGATAATTTCTACTCAGGACAGAGGACATCACGAGGCGGCCCTTGCATTTATTGACAAGGGATACGATATTCTTATCGAAAAGCCGATGGCGGCTACCGCAAAAGAATGCAAGGAAATTACTGAAGCTGCAGAGAAGAAGGGCGTAAAGGTAATTGTATGCCACGTTCTTCGTTTTACAAAGTTCTATTGCAAGATTAAAGATATAATTGACGAGGGTACACTTGGCGAGATCATCTCCATGGAGTGCAAGGAGTGTGTAGGTAACGTTCACCAGAGCCACAGCTATGTAAGAGGCAACTGGAGACGCGAGGACGAGTCTACTTCTATGATTCTTGCAAAATCCTGCCACGATATGGATATTATTCAGTGGTTGCTTGATAAAAAGTGTAAGAAGGTACAGTCTTTCGGCTCGCTTACTTATTTCCGTCCCGAAAATAAGCCTGCGGGAGCTCCGGCACGTTGCATAGACGGCTGTCCTCATGCGGACACCTGTCCATATAATGCCGTTAAGCTTTATTATGATGATAAAGAAAATCTCTGGTTCAGGGGCGTTGCTACTCTTGATATGTTTAATCCCTCTGATGAAGCGGTTGAAAAGGCGCTAAAAGAAGGTCAGTACGGCAGATGCGTATACGACTGTGACAACGACGTTGTTGACCATCAGGTTGTAAACCTTGAGTTCGAGGGTGGCTGTACGGTTTCCTTCAGTATGAACGCTTTCAACAAGGGCGGCAGATCTATTCACATCTTCGGTACAAAGGGTGAACTTGTCGGCGATATGAGAACCGGTATGCTTAAGATATATACTTTTGCAGACAGAAAGGCGACTGAAATCGATACCAAGGCAACCGGTGTGACTATTGTTTCCGGTCATGGCGGCGGAGATGAAGGCATTGTCAGCGATCTTATAGATTATTTCGGCAACAATAACAAGAGCAAGTCAATCTGTGACGTACGTACCTCTTACGAGAACCACCTTATCGGCTTTGCCGCAGAGGAATCACGCAAGACTTCTACCGTTATAGATATGGAAACCTTTGAAGCAAACGTATAGATAAATAAAAAATCCGACCGAAAGGTCGGATTTTTTTATATTATATATGCAAATAAGGGGGACAGACAAACGGTAAGCAGTCCTGCCACAACGAGCGAAAGCGAACTCATTGCTCCTTCAACGTCGCCCATTTCAAGAGCCTTTGTCGTTCCTATCGCATGCGAGGACGTGCCAATCGCAACGCCTTTTGCGGTGGGTATTGTTATTTTGAAAATTCTACAGAAAGGCTCGGCAAAAATGTTGCCTAAAATGCCGCTGAGAGCAATTGCCGCAACCGTTATGGATTCAAACCCGCCGAACATCTTTGCAATAGGTATCCCTATTGCTGCGGTTACCGATTTAGGCATAAGCGCGGCATACGTAGAATGGTCAAGCCCAAACAAAAGGGACAGCAGATACACGGATAAAAGACAGCAAAGTGCTCCCGAGATTATTCCTGCCATTATTGCCTTGAAGTTTCGTTTCAAAAGCGAAAACTGTTCATACAGAGGAATTGCAAGGCAAATAGTTGCCGGCGTCAGCAGATAGTTGAGATAGTCTGAATTTTTTTCGTAAACCTCGTAGTCGATGTCCAGCAATAAAAGAAACAACATTGTCAGGACTATAGAAATAAGCAGAGGGTTTACAAGCGGATGCCGTAACTTTTTTTGCAGAAACAGACCTATGCAGTAGGTTACGAGAGTGAGTACAAGCGCGAAAAGCGAGGAGGAGAGTAAAATATCAAACATCTTTTTTATTCTCCTTTCTGCTTGAAAGGCGAAGCACACCCTCGGTTACCTTGCCCGATACGAGCATAACGAGAAAAGTTGTGACGATAACTATGAAAAGGCAAATGAGCCATATAGGCTTAAGAACGTCCCAAAGTTCAATCAGGCGTATTGCCGGAGGTATAAACATTATAGGCATAACCGTAACCAGAAATCTTCCGGTTTCCTCAATTGCATCAAGGGGGATAATTTTTGTCTCTAAAAGCGCAAACAGTAAAATTATACCGTAGACACACGCCGGTATCGGGAGAGGGATTACAGCGCCTAAAAATTCGCTTATAAATGATAAAATCAAAATTATCGTTAATTGCTTTATGTATTTCAAAACGAAAATCTCCTGGAATTGATAGTTACAGTATAACACTCTTTTTTGCATTTCGCAATATTAGTGTTTTATTTTTTTATCCTTGGGTATACTGAATTTATAACTGAAAACGGGAGGAATTCTGAATGAAAAAAATTCTTGCATTTTTATTATTGATTTTGATGATTTTGCCCGCGCTTTCCGCTTGCGGGAAAAAGGACACACCGTCGGTGTATTATCTTAATTTCAAGCCTGAGCAGGACGGACAGTGGAAGGCACTTGCAAAGGCATATACAAAGGAAACGGGCATACCTGTAACCGTTGTTACAGCCGCCGCAAATACCTATGAGCAGACTTTGACATCAGAGATGGACAAAAAGGACGCGCCTACACTTTTTCAGGTTAACGGTCCTGTCGGACTTGCTAACTGGAGAGAATACTGCTATGACCTCAGCGACTCAAAGCTTGTCGGTGAGGTTACCTCCGACGACTTCCTTTTAGAGGACGGCGAAGATATCTGCGGCGTTGCATATGCAATTGAAACTTACGGAATAATTTACAACCGCCGATTGCTTAACGATTATTTTGCATCGGATTTTTCGACGGTAAAGTCTGAAGCGGAGATAAATAATTTTAATGCGCTCAAGACTGTAGCCGAGGAAATTCAGGCGAATAAGGAAGCACTTGGGGTCGACGGCGCGTTCACGTCTTCCGGTATGGATTCTTCATCCGACTGGCGATTTAAAACGCATCTTGCGAATATGCCGATATATTATGAGTACCGTGACAGAGGCATTGGTGAAACGGATGCAATAAAAGGCACTTATCTTGATAATTACAAGGCGATATGGGATCTTTATATAAACAACTCTACTGTTTCTCCCACAACACTTGCGGGCAAGACCGGAACTGATGCGGAGACCGAGTTTAAAACGGGCAGGGCAGTGTTCTATCAGAACGGAACCTGGGCATACGGAGCGGTTAAAAAGGATGAAAACGGTATAGGACTTGAAGACGAGGAATTCGGTATGCTTCCGATTTATACGGGTGCCAGCGGCGAGGAAAATCTCGGACCATGCACAGGATCCGAAAACTACTGGTGTGTAAATGCGAAGTCAAGCGAAGAGGACATCAATGCGACACTCGACTTTTTGTATTGGGTAGTAACGAGTGAGCGCGGCACCGATTCGCTCGCGGTAGAAATGGGCTTTGTTACTCCTTTTAAAAAGGCGAGAGCGGCAGATAATCCGCTTGTTGTAATAGCTGGGGATTATATCGCACGCGGCACGGATTCGGTTTCGTGGAACTTTTTATCCATTCCGTCAGAAAACTGGAAAAACGGAGTTGCAACCGCACTTACACAATATGCCGCAGGCATAGGAAGCTGGGATAGCGTAAGGTCAGCTTTCGTAGACGGGTGGAAGACTGAGTATGCGGCGGCACACTAAAATTCAAACAAGGTTTCTCTATGAACAAAAAACAACTTAAAGCATATTTTCCTTTATTTGTGCTTCCTGCTTTCGCTGCATTTTGCATTGGCTTTATATATCCGTTTCTGCACGGAATATATCTTTCGTTTTGCCGATTCAAGACTACTGCAGATGCAAAATTTGTAGGCTTTGAGAATTATATTGACGCATTTGGCGATACGGGCTTTTTGTACGCTTTCAGGTTTACCGCGATTTTTACGGTTGTATCTGTAATTGCGATAAACGTTATTGCATTTGCCGTTGCCTACGCACTTACGAGTGGCATTAAGGGCGCAAACTTTTGCCGAACCCTTTTCTTTATGCCTAATCTTATCGGTGGCGTTATTCTTGGATATATCTGGCAGCTGATTTTTAACGGGATATTGCAGTATTATGCCACCAATATAAAGCTTGATGCAACCTACGGCTTTTTCGGGCTTGTAATTCTGCTTTGCTGGCAGCAGATAGGATATATGATGATAATTTATATTTCCGGACTTTCCGCAATACCTGAATCACTTTATGAAGCGGCAAGAGTAGACGGCGCTACAAGATGGCAGACTCTTCGCAAGATTACCCTTCCTATGATGATGCCGTCGATAACGATATGTACGTTTCTGACACTTACAAACTCGTTCAAGCTTTTTGACCAGAATCTGGCGCTAACCGCAGGAGAACCCGGTGCGCAAATTGCAGGGGAGGCCGTATACAAAACCGAGATGCTCGCACTCAATATTTACAATACGTTTTATCGCAATGCAAACACGCGTGGCGTAGGTCAGGCAAAAGCAGTGGTATTCTTTGTGCTTGTAGCCGTAATTGCACTTGCGCAGCTTTACTTTACAAGAAGAAAGGAGGAGCAGATGTGAGAAGGGTGGGGAAAACTGCACTTGGACTGTTTATGACAGCCGTTTCTGTAATATATATTTCTCCGATTTTTATAGTTCTGTTCAATTCTTTCAAATTAAAGACTGCGATAAGCGCATCGCCATTTTCACTTCCCGTACGCGAAACGTTTGTTGGCCTTGCAAATTATGTGCGCGGAATGACTTTCGGAGACTATCCTTTTTATAAGTCCGTTATGTATTCTGTGGTCATTACGGTGTTGTCAACTTTTGCCATTTTGCTATTTACTTCCATGGCTGCTTGGTACATCACAAGAGTTGACAATGCGGTCTCGCGTAGTGTATACTATTTGTGTGTATTTTCGATGATAGTTCCGTTTCAGATGGTTATGTACACCCTGTCGAAAACGGCTGATACTTTAAATCTCAATAATCCTCTCGGAATTGTTGTGATCTACCTCGGATTTGGCGCAGGGCTTGCAATTTTTATGTTCTGCGGCTTTGTCAAAAGTATCCCGATTGCAGTGGAGGAGGCGGCGAGTATTGATGGCTGCGGCCCGGTCCGCACGTTTTTCGGCATAGTTCTGCCGATGATGAAGCCTACGCTTATCTCTGTCTGCATTCTTGAAACAATGTGGATATGGAATGACTATCTTTTACCTTATCTGGTGCTTGATATAAGAGAGTACAGGACTATACCGATACACATCCAGTATCTTAACGGCAGTTACGGTCAGGTAGACCTTGGCGCTATGATGGCGCTTATCGTTCTCTCAATAGTTCCTATAGTAATCTTTTACTTTTCTTGTCAAAAGCATATTATAAAGGGGATAATGGCGGGCGCGGTGAAGGGGTAAGACCGTACGAAAGGACTTAAACTATGAGAAGCAGCGGTGTATTACTTCATATTTCTTCACTTCCTTCACCCTATGGCATAGGCACATTGGGGAAAGATGCATATAAGTTCGTTGATTTTCTTAAGAGTGCAGGGCAGCACTATTGGCAGATTCTTCCTGTAGGTCAGACAGGATACGGTGATTCACCGTATCAGTCTGTTTCTTCCTTTGCGGGAAACCCTTATTTTATTGATATCGATACCCTGAAAAAAGAAAAGCTCCTTATAAAAGAGGAGATTGAGGCGCATAATTTTATCTGTGATAAAGCGCGCGTCAATTATGAAAATCTCTATAATACGCGCTATCCGCTTCTCAGAATAGCGTATAAGCGTTTTTCAAAGAGAATTGACAATGACTTTATGAATTTCTGCCGTGCGGAGCAGGCGTGGCTTGACGACTATGCTCTTTTTATGGCTATAAAGAATGAGAACGGAGGGACGTCATTCGATTGTTGGGATGCACCTATAAAGCTTCGTCGCAAGAGCGCGCTTAATGCCGCCCGTCGCCGTCTCGGCAATGAAATCGGCTTTTATAAATTCCTCCAGTATGAGTTTTCAAAGCAGTGGAAGGCTCTTAAAGCCTATGCAAATGAAAACGGTGTGCTGATTATTGGCGACCTTCCGATTTACGTTTCGCGCGACAGTGCTGACGTGTGGACTAATCCGCATTGCTTTATGCTTGACGAAAATCTTCGTCCAAAGCTTGTTGCAGGATGTCCTCCGGATGCTTTCAGTGACGACGGTCAGCTTTGGGGTAACCCACTGTACAATTGGAAGTATCTGCGCACACACGGTTATGACTTCTGGTGTGCAAGAATAGCTCGTCAAATGCAGTTTTACGACGTGCTACGTATTGACCATTTCCGTGCTTTTGAGTCCTTCTATGCTATTCCCGCAGAGGACACCAATGCACGTCGCGGCAAGTGGATGCCTGGACCGGGAATCTCTCTTTTCAATGCGATAAAGAAAAAACTCGGTGACCTTCCGATTATTGCGGAGGATCTTGGTTTTATCACTCCCGAGGTTGCAAAGCTTCTTAAGGACAGCGGATTCCCGGGAATGAAGGTGTTGCAGTTTGCATTTGATAGCCGCGAGGAATCAAATTATCTGCCGCACACTTATAAAAACAGGAATTCTGTGGTGTATGTCGGCACTCACGATAACGATACTGCGGAAGGTTGGATGATTGAAGCAAATCCGGACGATATTGCATATGCAAAGCGCTATCTTGGTCTCAATTCTAAGGAAGGATACGCATGGGGCTTTATCAGAGGCGCCGCATCATCTATTTCGGATACCGCTATTTACACTATGCAGGATCTGCTTTCACTCGGTAATGAGGCGAGAATGAATACTCCTTCAACATCTCGCGGTAACTGGGCATGGCGAATGGAGTCAATGCCATCTGCTTCGCTTGCTAAAAAGCTTTACCGCGTTACGGCAGATTTCGGCAGACTTGTTAAAGAATAAAAAAAGAGCCTTTCGGCTCTTTTTTTATTCAATAATCTGCAAAAGAGGAGAAGAAAGTATTCCCGTTTCACCGAGAACATATTCATAACTCCATTCTGCAGAGTATGTGTTTTCATCGTTCTTGCGGCCGTAGGTATACCATACGACAGGTCCGAACCACACGTTTGTACCGCAGTTGTGAAGTGCGCCAAAGGTATTAACGCGCGAGCCGAAAAGCTTGAATTCAACAATATGCTCACCCGCGCATACGCCTTCAATATCAAGCGTGTACGGAGAGTATGCAATATTGCCTGCTTCCTTACCGTCAATATACACCTTTACCATAGCACCTCTGTATCTCGAAGTGCGTACGCGAAGCTTGCAATCAGGAGTAGTTATTTTTGTACGGTAGACAATATTTCCGCCGTAGAAGGGCATACCCTGTCCCACAAGACTGCCAAAGCCAATGGTTTTTGATGCGGGTATAATTGTCTGTTCACATCCTCTGAGGCTGACGTCGAAATCGCCGAGCAAGAAGAAGTTTTCAATGCTTGTACGGCTGCTTATCGGTGCAACAATTTCGATTATGTTTTCGCCTTTTTTAATTTCGCCTGCTTTGTATTTCTTTATGCTTTCATCAACGTAGTAGCCGCAGGGAACAAGGACGAGTTCTCTTCCGTTTACGGTTATGCTTTGCGCTTCTTCAGCTGCTATGAAGCATTCCTTAACATCGGTAAGGCTGTTTACTTTGAAACGCAGAGTAACGAATTTGTCTATCTTCTCTTTTTCAAGCAGCCATGGCTGAATGTTTCCGCCGCTTGCATCAATATATCCGAAAAGTTTGCGACACTTGTCGTCAATTCGTATTATTTCCTCAATGCTGTTAAAGTTTACGCCGTCAACGCTATACTCTGCCATATCGAGCATATATACGTTGTCCTCTTCACGCTCATATTCTACGCTGTGACGGAAATCGTCAAAACCGACAATCTTTTCTGCGTTCTTCTCTGCAAAGTGACTGCCGCTGCCGTTTTCAAGGCGGATAAGCAGGCTGTCATGCTCATATACGGTCTTATAGATGTATGTTTTTCCGTTCTTTGTTTCGTAATCGGGAGTATAGATTTTTGCATTTACTGTATCGTAAACTTGCGGTATATACTCACCGTCAAAGATGATTATCATATCGTCATTTCCCAAGGTATCCATGACTCTGTAAACATCAAATCTTGCTATATTTTTGCGCGAACGGTGAGCAAGGAAAAACCACTTCACATCGCCGTCGCTACGAAGCGTGTGAACATAGTTTGTGAGCGTGGCACCGCCTTTGTTTATGAGCTTTGCGGTACGCTCTTCCTCTAAAAGGTTGAGAAGTCCTATGCGGTTGAAGCCGGTATGCTCACAACTATCATAAAGACTTCTTACGTCGTCGCTTTCAAGTGCGTCAACGTATTTGGTACATTCGCCGACAAAAATAATTCTGCCGCCGGATGCCTTGAAGGCTTTGAGAATATTGAGGGTAGTACGCCTTATGGTTTTAAGACCGGGAACGATTACCGTTTGATACTTCATTTCGCCGATTGAGAGTTTATCGCTTATCTCGCCGCACTGCGAGGGCAAGAGCGACTCGCTGATAAAGTCAAAATCCACCATACCTGTCAAAAGCCAATCGGTGATGCTCTTGAAATTGCTTTCAAGTTCTTTCAGCGTATCCAAGTTCGTATCTTTGGGGCCTGAGCATAGCCAGCAGCTTTCTATCGGGTGAATAACTCCAACGTTTACTATAGGCTTTCCTCTTGTGAGAACGGTGTTAAGACGTGCAAAGTGGTCTTCAACGTAAGAATATTCCTTGTACCACGGGGCCTGATAGTTTATGGATGCAGGATAGTCGCGCTTTGCCGACCCTTTCATCGAAACCCAGGAAAGATGCGGGACACGCACGGTAACTCCGAGTGCCGCCTGCCAGTCACCCTGGAATTTGTGACCGCGGAAATCGAAGTCCCAGTTGGTTACGCCGTAAAGTTCGGAGAGCATAGCTTCTCTTCCGTACTGATGTACTGCCGACTGTGTTTGCTTTGCTGTGGTGAGTTCGACAGCATTGCAAAGCATATCGATGCCGGGAATAGTGAGTGAACGGTAGGCACGCATAGCCTCGCCGACAGCATCGTTTTGATCAATGAGGTTAGGCTCTCTCCAAACGTGGCCCGTAAAAGCGATTCCGTTTTCCTCGCACCACTTCCCGCACTGATCCATAAACGCGGATACAAAGCGCTCGGAAGAATGGTCGTGGTAGAAATAGCGGGCCTGTGATTTTTTACCGTCTGCAAGATCGTAGAACACTTCTGGAAGGCGCTCTGTTATGTCGATACCGTAAGTCTCCTTAAAGGTATCGTTAAAGTCATCTGTCCACGGGATTGAAGCGTTTTCACGACCGTTTGCAAAGGGCAGCATTTTCTTTTGGGAAAACTGCGGCTCATCGGTAAATATTGCAGGAACGCTTTTTCCGAAACTATCTCCAACGCTCTTTTTGTACGCTTCATAGGTAATGTCGATAAACTTTTTCATCGCCTCTTTTGACAGAGTATCTACGTACGCCTGACCGTTATGCCAACCGTTGTCGGCTGCAGTTTCTACATATGCATATCTCTTTTTACCCTTTGGAATATCGTTCTCGCCGATAAGACTGTAGTCAATAAGATTGCCGGAAGCATCAAGAAATATATCGTACACACCGAGAAGATACGGCTTTCCTTCCTCTATTGCCTGCTCCTTGGGTAAGTGTGCTTTGCTGCTTTCTGTAAATAAAATATATTTTTGTCTGTACTTTTTCGTTTTTGTTACATAGCCGCCTGCAGCACCCGAGGGCCAGCGATCCTCATCGTAAAGCCATGCGAGCATATTCTCTTCTTCCGCTTTATCTCTGCACGCTTTTACAAGTTCCATAAACTCTTCGCCAAGGTATTCTGTACCCATTCCTGCACGCGAGTGCATATGGAAGCCGCCAAATCCCATTTCTTTCAGGTATTCAATCTGACGCATAAGCATGTCTTTATCAAGCTCGCAGTTCCACGCCCAGAACGGCGTTCCTCTGTACTCGCTTGTCGGGTTTTTCCACAAATCCATATCAAGCTTTTCACTGTTATT
>JAFYPS010000010.1 GCA_017547395.1 Clostridia bacterium | reverse complement strand
TGTTCATTGCGCTAAGAGCAGCTGCGCGGAGGTTTTCGTTTGATTCGTCGAACTTTTCTTCTTCAAAATCTTCGCGTACAAAAGATTTTACAACGCGGATATTTGTGAAATTTTCGCCAACGGTGTTGTTGAGTGCATCCACTTTAGACTGCATAATTCCAAAGCGTGGGAAACCTACCTTCATCACTACAAAAAGGAGTGCCGCAAGACTTGGTATGGCAAAGGCGAGAACGAGAGCAAGTTTCGGGCTGATGGTGATTGTCATAATTACCGCGCCTATCAGCATTCCGGGAGTTCTTAAGAACATACGGAGAAGCATATTAACAAAGTTCTGCAGCTGCGTAACGTCGTTGGTAAGTCTTGTTATAAGTGAGCCTGTACGGAACTTGTCGATGTTGGCAAAAGAGAATTTCTGTACCTTTTTGTATAGGTCGAGTCGAAGGTCGCTGCCGAAATTTACAGACGCTTTTGCTCCGAAGTACGCGCCGCCTATACCGCCGAGCATCATAATTATCGCAACTGCAATCATAAGCAGAGCCATACCGATTACAAACCATATTGAACCTGTGTCGGCGGTAAGCTGGGTTTCTGCTTTCTTTACGATAAGTGAATAAAGTTTTGGCATTATAACTTCGCCAAGTACTTCTATGATCATACACAGCGGACCTAAAATGAAGTATGTGGCGTACGGTTTTACATATTTAAGCCATCTTTTCATACAGCATCTCCTTTCCCGTTTCAAAGTCGTTTACGTTTTCTGTGATTCGCAATGCAAATTCATAGAACAACCGCATTTCATCGTCTGAAAAACCGTCGAACACTGCATTGTCGATTTCGGAAAAAACCGTATGCGACTTTGATGCAAGCGATTTTCCCTTGTCGGTGAGAAGTGTTGTATTAAGGCGGGAGTCGCTTTTGCAAACCGTCCATGCAAAATAGCCCTCAGCCACCATTTTTTTAATGGCAACCGCCACTGCGGCGGTGCTGATTTCAAGTTTTTCGGCGAGGCAGGTCTGCGAGCAGCCGTCGGGATTTTCGGACAGAATCATAAGTATCCTGTGTGACGTACGGCCAAGACCGGTTCGCTCACGCATTTCATCAAAAATGCGTCTGTGTGCGCGCATCGCGCCTATGAAGCAATGCATCGCTTCACGCGCGGTAGGCGTTTTGATTTCGCTCATCTTTTCTCCTTTGTTAACTTGTTAATTATTAATACGTTAACTATTATAGCAGATTCTGCGGTTCAGTCAATGGAATTTTATTAAAAATGTGAAAAACTGTTCCATTTTAAAAACAGATGTGCTATATTAAAGTATTAGAAGGGAGGAGATGTGATGAGTGCGCTTTCACTCAGGATTTTAGCAATTGTTCTTATGCTAATCGACCATATAGGTTATTTTACAGGCGAAAGTGTTTTTCGCATTGTCGGGCGCCTTTCATTTCCTATCTTCGCCTTTCTTATTGCAAACGGGTTTAAATTTACCCGAAACGTGTACAGATATGCGGCGCGGCTTGGAGTTTTTGCCATTATTTCAGAATTTGTATTTGACGTGTGCATTAACGGAGGCAAGGTTGTTTTCGTTACGTTTAGCGGTGTGATTCCGCGTCTTAAACTTGATAACGTGTTTTTTACTCTTCTTATCGGACTTTGCTTTTTGATTATAAACAGATTCTTGAATACGCATATGAAGAGACCTTGGCTTGTATCGCTTCCTCTTCTTTTGTTTATGTCGTATTTTGCAACTTTTGCAGGTTCGGATTACGGGGCTCTTGGCGTATTGTGGGTAGTGCTTTTCGGCGTTTTTGACGTCGCAGAAAAGAAGAATCGCGTTCCTCTTGCAATAGGTGCGGTGCTACTTGCATGCTGGCGTGTGGTAATTAAGAGCATTACCGCAGCGCTTAACGTATCTTTTGCGGGAGTTCCCGTAGTAAATGCGTTTATTCAGAGCGGAAACATCGGTTTTATGGATAAAATTCAGTGCTTTGCCGTTCTTTCGTTGGTTTTTGTTTTCTTATATAACAGCAAGAGTGGAATGCCGAAGTTGCCGATTGCCCGCACTGCTTTGAAATATTCATTTTATGCATTCTATCCGTTACATATCATAATTTTATATTTTGTTTTTGGATGATGGCTGAGCTTTACTGTAATCTTTGTCCACGTAAATGTAATGTAACCCGACAGAAAGCAGTCGGCTACTGTGGAGCCCCAGATACGCTTAAAGTGGCACGCGCGGCGCTTCATTTTTGGGAGGAACCGCCTATTTCCGGCGAAAACGGAAGTGGAGCTGTGTTTTTCTCACACTGTCCGCTGAAATGTGTTTATTGTCAGAATCGCGAGATTTCAAGTGGCGGAGACGGACTTGAGATAAGTGTAGAACGCCTTGTTGAAATCTTTTTTGAACTTCGTGAAAAAGGCGCCCACAATATAAATCTCGTTTCGCCAACACAGTATGCCGACAAGATTTTATGTGCGATAAAATCTGCGAAAGATAAAGGCTTTGACATTCCGTTTGTGTGGAATACAAGCGGATATGAAAGTGTTGAAACACTTAAGAGTCTTGCCGGTTATGTCGACGTTTATCTCACTGATTTTAAATACGCTTCAAACGAACTTTCAAAAAAATACTCGCACGCGCAGGATTATCCTGCAGTAGCACGCGAAGCGCTTTGCGAGATGATGCGTCAGCAGCCGAGGTGTATTTTTGAAGACGGAATAATGAAAAAAGGCGTTATCGTACGCCATATGCTTTTACCGTCGTTTACTGACGACTCAAAGGACGTTATCGACGTTTTTTGCGACGTTTGCAAAAACGGAGCATACCTTTCACTTATGCGGCAGTACACTCCGCCAAAGGAGTGTGGGTTTACAGAAATTATGCGCCCGGTGAACGATAGTGAATATGACGGGGTTGTAGGATACGCCGAACTTCTCGGAATAAAAAAACTGTTTTTGCAGGAAAGCGAAAGCGTATCCGAAAGTTTTATACCAAAGTTTAATTACACAGGTGTGTTAAAAGGAGAATAAAAATGGTACTTAAAAACACAGAGCTTGGCAAGCTTGCTTCAAATTGCCTCAATGTTACGGAAACACCGGATAACGGTATACGTATCAACCGTTTTACCCCGAAGCAGTGGGAGGTTTACAAAAATTACAATCTTCCTGCGCATCCTCATTTCAATGCAGGTGTGTGCTTTGACTTTATCTATGACGGAAAGTCTGTTATGTTTGACTTTATGCCTATGATGAAGGCAAGCCGCCGTTATATTTCTTTTGACGTGTATGAAAACGACCGCTTTGTTTACACCTTCACAAATTTCAACGGAACTGCAGGAATAAGAAGATTTTCCTATGAGTTTGCAGAGAAAAAGGAGCGTCGCGTCCGCATATTCCTGCCGTACACTTGCGCACTTGAGATATGGAACTTCACGCTTGATGACGGCTCAACCTTCAGCCCCACTCCCACCGAGGGCAAGATGAAGATACTTATGTACGGCGACTCTATTACGCATGGCTACGACAGTCAGTTTACTTCCACCAGCTATGCAGGTATGGTTGCAACTCATTATTCAAATGCCATAACTCTCAATCAGGCGGTAGGCGGATTTATTTTTTGCGCCGACGCGCTTGATGAAGAGCTTGATTATGACCCTGACGTAATTACCGTTGCATACGGAACGAACGATTGGGCGCGCTACGGACTTGACGAGGAAAAATACCGCAGTATGGCTAAGGCGTTTATAGATAAGCTTTGTAAATTATATCCCAAGGCAAAGATTTTCGGCATACTGCCTCTTTGGCGTGATGCCTGGAATAAGTTTGAAGGTGAGCGCATCCCCTTTGCAAAGATATATGATATACTCACCGAGTATTACACTGAGTACGGTATAACTATTATTGACGGCCGTGACGCCGTGCCAAGCGACAATCATTTCTTTGCAGACGGAGTTCACCCAAACACCGCCGCACACGCACTTTACGGCAATCACGTAATCTGCTGTATGGAAAAAGCGGGAATCCATAATTAACAAAAAAGCTCTATACTAAATTTAATTACACAGGTGTGTTAAAAGGAGAATGGAATGGAACTTAAAAGCATTCAGCTCAAACCCCTTCTTACTAACTGCGTTAAGGTTGTTGAAACCGACGATAATGCAATTCAGATTAACCGTTTTACAGACAAGCAGCTTGAAATTTATGACCGTCAGAATTTCATTCCCGGTCCGAGATGTAATGCAGGCGTTTGCTTTGACTTTTCATATAACGGAAAGAACATTGCTTTTGATTTTATGCCCGTTGCAAAGAGCAGTAGACGTTTTCTTTCGTTTGATTTGTACGAGGACGAGAAGCTTGTATATACACTTTCAAACTTTACCGGCAGTGCCGGCGTAAGAAAGTTTGAGTATTCATTTGAAACGGCAAAAGAACGCAGAATCCGTATTTTTCTTCCTTTCACCTGCGGGCTTGAAATTTTCAAGTTCACGCTTGATGACGGTTCATCATTTGCACCGACTTCAACCGAGGGGAGAAAAAAGATACTCATTCTCGGCGACTCAATTACTCACGGCTACGACTCTTATTTCACTTCTACAAGCTATGCGGGAATGATTGCCACCCATTATGACGCGTTTGCCATCAATCAGGCAGTAGGCGGATATTTCTTCTGCGCGGAAATGCTTGACGAGGAGCTTGACTTCAAGCCTGATGCAATTACCGTAGCATACGGAACAAACGACTGGAGCCGTTACGGACTTGACGAGGAAAGATTTCGCAGAGAGTCCAAGACCTATATAGACAAGCTTTGCACGATGTACCCCGATGCAAAAATATTCGGCATACTTCCTCTCTGGCGTGCGGCAACCGAAAAACGTAAGGATACGCATATACCTTTTGAAAAAGCACGCGAAATACTTAAAGAGTATTATTCTGCACATTCAAACGTAACCGTTATTGACGGATTCCTTGCAGTTCCAAACGACGTGCATTTCTTTACCGACGGACTTCATCCGAACTCCGTGGGTCAGGCACTTTACGGAAAGTACGTAATCTGTGAAATGGAGAAGGCTGGTTTCCATAAATAATGATACTTGAAAATATCGAACTTAAAAAGCTTGTTTCGAACTGTGTAAAGGTAGTTGACAGCGATGACGGAGCGATTCGCATTAACCGATTTACCGATAAACAGCTTGAAATTTACAAGAAAGAGGGCTTTGCTCCGAGAGCCGGATGTAATGCGGGCGTCTGCTTTGATTTTATTTATAACGGACAGGATGTTTCATTTGAATTTTTCCCTGTGATAAAGGCAGAGGGACGGTATCTTTCGTTTGATTTGTATGAGGATGACAGGCATATTTACACCTTTATAAGCTATATGGGTGCAGCGGGTATCAAAAAGTTTGAGTATTCCTTCGATACGGCTAAAGAACGCAGAATACGCATATTTTTCTCGTATATGTGCGGTCTTGAAGTATGGAACTTCACGCTTGACGACGGCTCAACGTTTGTACCTACGCCGACCGAGGGGAGAAAGAAGATACTTATGCTCGGCGACTCGATTACTCACGGCTACGATACGTATTTCATATCTTCATATGCCGGTATGGTCCAGACACATTATGATGCTGTTTCTTTAAATCAGGGAGTCGGCGGATATGTTTTCAATGCTGAAATGCTTGACGAAGAACTTGATTTTGAGCCTGATGCAATTACCGTTGCTTACGGCACAAATGACTGGACGCGTTACAGACTTGACGGAGAAAAATTGCGCAGTGAAGCAAAGGCATATATAGACAAACTGTGTTCGATGTATCCGAATGCGAAGATATTCGGCATACTTCCTCTCTGGCGCGCTGAAACCGAAAAGCGTAAGGATACGCACATCCCGTTTTTAGAGGTTTTTGAAATACTTACCGAGTGCTACTCTGCACACGATAACGTAACAATAATAGACGGACGTCTTGCAGTTCCGAACGACGTGCATTTCTTTACCGACGGACTTCATCCGAATTCTGTCGGTCATGTCCTGTACGGCAAGCACGTAATTTGCGAAATGGAGAAGGCAGGTTTTCATAAGTAATGGCGAAAGAAAAGGATAAAGACGTAAAAACAAATGCTATGCGCATTCTTGAAACGCTTGGCATATCATTTGAGGTTATCACATACGAATGCGATGAGTTTATCGACGGCGTACATCTTGCCGATAAACTCGGTCAGCCTCGCGAGTCTACTTTTAAAACGCTTGTAGCCGTTGGAAAGAGCGGGGGATATTTCGCGTTTGTCATTCCCGTAGAAGAAGAACTTGACCTTAAAGCTGCGGCGAGAGCTGTAGGTGAAAAGTCGGTCGAGCTTATTCACGTCAAGGATATTACAAAGGTAACCGGCTACGTACGCGGAGGATGTACTGCGATAGGAATGAAAAAGGACTATCCTACTGTAATTGACGAAACCTGCATACTTTTTGATGAAATTATGGTTTCGGGCGGCAGGCTCGGATCCCAAATGAAACTG
>JAFYPS010000086.1 GCA_017547395.1 Clostridia bacterium | reverse complement strand
GCGTATTCTGAAAGTCGTTTCCCCGGCGGTGCTGCACCGTTAAAGAGCATCGATGGTAATATTTTCTCTCTCGAACTCTGGCATGGCCCTACATGTGCCTTCAAAGATATGGCATTACAGATTATGCCCCGCCTTCTTTGCCGCGCTCTTACCAAAACCGGTGAAAAGCGCGATGCAATGATTTTGGTTGCCACTTCCGGAGATACCGGCAAGGCGGCGCTTGAAGGCTATCGTGACATTGATAAAATCCGTATCAAAGTTTTTTATCCCGTAGATGGCGTAAGCAAAGTTCAGAAACTTCAGATGGCAACTCAGAGCGGAGACAACGTTGACGTTTGTGCCATTTACGGAAACTTTGACGATGCGCAGACCGGTGTAAAGAAAATTTTCGGCGACGGTGAAATCGCTCGTTCTCTTGACGAAAACGGTGTTTTCCTCTCTAGCGCCAATTCCATCAACTGGGGACGCCTTGCACCGCAGATTGTCTACTATGTCTCAGCATACTGTGATATGCTCAAGAGCGGTGAAATTTCGCTTGGTGACCGTGTTGACGTATGTGTGCCTACAGGTAACTTCGGCAACATTTTCGCGGCTTATATCGCAAAAATGATGGGGCTGCCAATCGAAAATCTTGTGTGTGCATCAAATAAGAATAATATTCTTACCGATTTTCTCCGTAGCGGAACATATGATCGAAACAGACATTTCTACACCACAATGTCGCCCTCTATGGATATTCTTATTTCCAGCAATCTTGAGCGTCTGCTGTACACGATTGCAGGGGCTGAAAAAACAGCGGGTTATATGAAAGAGTTGAACGAAACCGGAAAGTACACTCTTGACTGCGAAACAAAATCGAAAATTGATGAAAACTTCTTTGGATACAGTTGTGACGAGGAACTTACCGCAAAAACAATTCGCGAAACGTTTGAGAAAAACGGTTATCTTTGCGATACCCATACTGCAGTTGGTCTTGCCTGCGCAAAACAGTACGTAAAGGAGCACGGAGGCAATAAGGTTATCCTTGCTTCCACGGCAAGCCCTTACAAATTTGCAAATGACGTATATACTGCGCTTACAGGAAAAATTGCGAAAGACGAGCTTTCCGCTTTAGAGGAACTTTCCTCATATTCAAAAACAGAGATTCCCGCGCCTCTTCGTGACATAGATAAACGCGAAATCCGTTTTACTAAAACTCTTAATCCTGACGAAATGGCAAGCGACGTTCTCGCTTTTGCAGAATAATATGTCAATATATGCTATTGCCGACCTTCACCTATCTATAGGCGTAGGTGATAAAAAGTCAATGGACGTTTTCGGTAATCGATGGCAGGGATATATTCAAAAGCTTGAGAAGAATTGGCGTGCGATTGTTGATGAAAGCGATTCTGTTATCATTCCCGGAGATATTTCCTGGGGACTATCTCTTGAAGAAGCTCTTGAAGACCTTAAATTTATCGACAGCCTTCCCGGAACGAAGTATCTTGGGAAAGGAAATCATGATTTTTGGTGGTGTACACAGAAAAAGCTTTTGGAATTTTTGGAACGTAATAATATTAAAAGCATAAAGTTTCTTTATAACTGCGCTTATGAAGTTGAAGATTATGTCATCTGCGGTACGCGTGGATGGTTTTACGATGATTCTGTTTCCGGAATACCGCAAGGTACTGATTTTGATAAGCTTGTAAACCGTGAAGCACAGAGACTTAAAATTAGTTTGACACAAGCAACCGAACTTTCTACAGAAACAAACAAACCTATTTTATGCTTTTTGCATTTCCCACCGGTCTGGAATGGAATTGCTTGTGAACCGTTTGTTGACCTGATGGCTGAATTTGGCGTGAAAAAATGCTATTTCGGACACATACACGGTGCTTACAACGTTGCTCCATATACGGAATACAGAGACATTACTTTTACAAATATTGCTGCTGATTTTCTCAATTTTGTACCACGAATTATATTCCCCCCATACCTTGATTAGGTAAAATACCGAAATTTTCTAAATTTAACCATTTTATCTCAAAAAGACTTGACTTTATTTAATATTAGAAGTAAAATTAAGTTTGTGTAATCAATTGAAGATTTTTGGAGGATACTTAAATGAGTTTTAAGAAAGCCGAAAAACAGGAAACCAATGTATATGTTATTGAGTTCCAGATCGATAAAGCAACTTTTGATGCTGCTAACGACAAAGCATTCAAAAAGAATGCAAAGAACATAACTATTACCGGTTTTAGAAAAGGCAAGGCTCCCCGCCATCTTATCGAAAAGATGTACGGCAAGGGCATTTTCTACGAAGAAGCAATTAACGATTGCCTTCCTACCGCATTCGAGGATGCGCTTAAGGAATCCGGACTTGATATAGTTGGACAGCCCGAATTTGACATTGTTTCTATCGACGACAATGGTGTCGCAATGACCGCTAAGGTTACTACAAAGCCCGAAGGTAAGATTGAAAATTACAAGGGCATTAAGGTAATTAAGGACGTTAAATCTGTAACCGCAGCAGACGTTAAGAAGGAAATCGAAACTGTTCGTGAGCGCAACAGCCGTGAAATTGAAGTAAGCGATCGCGCTGCAAAGAAGAACGATATCGCTAATATCGACTTTGAAGGTTTTGTTGACGGCGTTGCTTTTGATGGCGGCAAGGCAGAAGGCCACAGCCTTAAGCTTGGTTCCGGTGCCTTCATCCCCGGTTTTGAGGATCAGATCGTTGGCAAGAACATTGGCGATGAGTTTGACGTAAACGTTGAATTCCCCGCTGACTATCATGCAGAAGAGCTTGCAGGCAAGCCCGCAGTATTCAAGGTAAAGCTCAATAGTCTTAAAGTTAGCGAACTTCCCGCTCTTGACGACGAGTTTGCTAAGGACGTTTCTGAATTTGATACTTTCGATGAATATAAAGCCGATGTAAAGGCAAAACTTACCGAGAGAAACGAAAAAGAAGCTGAAGCAAATATTGACGATCAGCTTACCGAAGCAGTTCTTGGTCTTCTCGATGCAGAGATTCCCGAAGTTATGTACGTTACCGAAACCGAGAACTTTGTTCGCGATTACGACAACAGACTTCGTATGCAGGGACTTGACCTTAACACATTCTTCAAGTATACCGGTCAGACTCTCGAAGATCTCCGCAAACAGATG
>JAFYPS010000085.1 GCA_017547395.1 Clostridia bacterium | reverse complement strand
TACCGTTTCTTCTCATTCGGCGATGCGATGATAATTTTATAAGGAAAAACAAAATGCAAAGAATACTTGGAGTAGATTACGGAGACGTCCGCACGGGACTTGCTCTCTCGGATGCGAACAGATTTCTCGCAAGCGGAATCGGCACAATCCAGATGGGCGGTATGCGCGCAACTGCAAAAAAGGTTGCCGAAGTCGCAAAAGAAAATGACGTCTGTATAATTGTTATCGGTCTGCCCAAAAATATGGACGGAAGCGAGGGCGCAAGCGCAGATAAAATACGCGCTTTCGGCGAACTTCTCTCCCCTATGACCGATGCCGAAATAGTTTTTTTTGATGAACGCGTTTCAACAATGGCGGCTCACCGCATACTCAATATGACCGACACGCGCGGCGCAAAGCGAAAAAGTGTGGTCGACACCCTCTCAGCAGAGATTATTCTGCAGAATTACCTTGATAAAAATTCAAAGTAATTTCTATATGACTTCATAAAAACTTCACATTAACCATATATACTGTAATCACAGAACACATACGGAGGTTTGAAAAATGGAAGAATATAAATTTAATTCCAGCAGCTACTCGAGCACCGGTGAACGCACGAGTGCTACCCCCATTACCGTAGCATTTAAAAAAGAAGACTCTGAATTCGCTGCAAAGAAAAACAAGAAAAGCTCAAAGAAAGTATTTTCCACTATTCTTGCCGGCATTCTTGTTATAGGCATATCATTTACAAGCGGTGCTCTCGGCGCTTATATAGTTAACGAGAATTCCGTTACAGTAGAGGAACAGCCCGCACCCACTCTCTCGACCTCTACCGATGCTCAGGCAACAGCCTACTTTATCCCGGGTGCAACGTCGACCTCGTCTGCAACGTATGCCTCTGTTGCCGCAGCTACCAAGCCCTGCGTAGTTGAAATAACTACCGAAATGGCTACGGGCGGCTCATATTTCCAGCAGTATATCACGAGCGGTGCGGGAAGCGGAGTTATCATTTCCTCTGACGGGCACATCGTAACCAACAATCACGTTATCGACGGCGCTACAAAAATTACCGTCCGCCTTTCAAGTGGAGCCGAATATCCCGCAACTCTCGTCGGAACAGACGCGCAGAGCGATGTCGCGGTAATCAAGATTGAAGAAATCGCTCTTCCCTATGCCAAAATCGGTGACAGCGCAAAGCTTGCTGTCGGCGAAGAGGTTCTTGCTATAGGCAACCCTCTCGGCACTCTCGGCGGTAGCGTTACGAACGGTATTATCAGCGCGCTTGACCGCGAAATCACTATCGACGGACAGAAAATGACGCTTCTCCAGACAAATGCGGCAATCAATCCCGGCAACAGCGGCGGCGGTCTCTTTAATATGAGCGGCGAGCTTATCGCTATCGTCAATGCAAAGTCCGCAGGAGAAACCATAGAGGGTCTCGGATTTGCCATCCCGATCAACTATGCATACGAAATTGCGAAAGACCTTATAGCAAACGGATACGTAAGCGGCCGTCCCGCACTCGGCATCTCATATATCGCAATCGACGATTATATGGATCTTATGCGCTACGGTGTGACCTCATACGGAATCTACGTTTACGACGGTGGCGAAACTCCGCTTAAAAACGGAGACCGCATCGTAAGACTCGGCGACTACGAGGTTTCAAGCACTGCCACTCTCAAGAATGCAATTCAGAACTACAAAGTAGGCGACACTGTCAAAATCACCGTCGTCCGTCTTGGACAGTACGTTGACCTTGAGGTAATCCTCATTGAAAGCAAGCCTGCAGAAACAAAAATCGAACTTACCACAAATTAACAACAAAAGCCCCTTGCAAAAGGGGCTTTTAACTCATTCGAAAATCCAAGGATTTTCAAATGGATCAGGGCGCAAGTTTCGCAACTCGCTCATCCGCTCGCGCCCTTTAAGGAGTTTTAAATCCGGCGCATATCCGTCTTTAAAACAGATTTTAGTTATATAACAGTACTTTTAATTTAACTGCAACGGAGACACAGATGTACAAGATTTTAGTAGTAGACGACGAAGAGAAAATACGCGAACTGATTGGAAAATATGCAAAATTTGACGGTCACTCGGTAGATTTTGCTACCGACGGTATGGAGGCGGTTGAAAAATGCCGCGAAAACACCTATGATGCGGTTATTATGGACATAATGATGCCAAATCTCGACGGTTTTTCCGCCTGCCGAGAAATCCGCAAAAAATCCGAGGTGCCGATTATAATGCTTTCTGCGCGCGGCGAGGAGTATGACAAGATAAACGGGTTTGAAATTGGCGTTGACGACTACGTTGTAAAACCGTTTTCACCGAGAGAACTTATGCTCCGCGTTGAAGCGATACTTAAACGCTCACAAAAAGCAGAACCCGAAGCAAAGGCTGAAATATACAAATCCGAGGGTCTTGAGGTTAACTTTACCGCACGCAGAGTTTACGTTGACGGTAGTGAGGTAAACCTCTCGCCAAAAGAATACGACCTCCTCTTCTTTATGATAAAGAACAAGGATATCGCCCTTACGCGTGAAACGCTTATAAACAAGGTTTGGGGATATGACTTTTTCGGCGGCGACCGCACTCTCGATACGCACATAAAACTGCTTCGCAAGAGCCTTGGAGACTACAACAAATATATAGTAACGCTTCGCGGCGTTGGATACAGATATAGCGATGAACACTGAAATACGCACACATAAACCAATGAAAATGCGAGTCAAGCTGTTCATAAACCTTGTTGTTTACGTGCTTGTTGCCCTGTTTTTGCTTTGGTCATTGCAGATATTTATGCTTGACAACTTCTATTTTCAGCTCACCAAAAGCAGAATGAACGATGCGGCAGCACAGATTACTCAGTTTGAACGCTTTGGAACAAGCGATTTTTCTCAAAAAATATACTCTCTCGCCGTTGAAAACGAGTTCTGCATCAGTATTTTCGGAGGCGACGGACGCCTTTTGACCGCGGCAGACGTCGGCGGCGGATGTATGATACACAACGTCAATGACAAGTCTCTTAATATGCTGTACAGTCAGGCACTTGAAAACGGCGGTGAACACTTTCAGCGTATAGATCTTAAAGACTTTCAGAATAACATAAAAAATAATATGAAGGTCAGATATGCCGTACGCGACAGACTTGTTTTCGTTTCCGTAACCGAAACCGCGCGCGGTCCGATGATAATGATTTTTGATGCGGCAACTTCTCCGATAAGTATAGTCAAGGCGGTGCTTGCGGTTCAACTCTTGTTCACAACGCTTGTTCTTGCAGCGCTATCGGCTTTCCTTGCTAACCTTTTGGCTAAGAACCTTTCAAGACCGATTGCCGACGTTAACCGTGCGGCAAAAAAACTGACTCACGGCGAATACGACGTAAAATTCACGGG
>JAFYPS010000084.1 GCA_017547395.1 Clostridia bacterium | reverse complement strand
GCCGCCTGCGCGATATTGTGGATCTGTTCCGCGATACGGGTATCGGCAAGGAAGGCTATTCCATGATCGGTCAGGGCAGGATTGATGAACTGCTCTCCGCAAAATCCGAGGACCGCCGTCAGGTATTTGAAGAAGCAGCGGGTATTGCTAAGTATCGATACAAAAAGCATGAGGCAGAGAAAAAGCTATCGGCTGCCGAGGATAATCTTGTGCGTCTTACCGACATAGCCGATGAACTTGGAAAGCGTGTCGGTCCTCTTGAAAGAGAATCGCAGAAGGCTAAAAAATATCTTGAAATTTACGAAGGTAAAAAGCGCGCGGATGTAAGCCTTTGGATTTATGACGGCGCGATGGTTACTGAAAAAATCAAAGAGGCGGAAAAGGCTCTGCATCTTTCCGAGCACGAACTTGAGGTCGCCGAAGATAGTCTCCGTTCCCTTGAAACACAAAGCGACAAGCTTTTTGAAGAAAGCCAGCAGGGAAAACTTGCTTCGGAAAAGCTTCTTACCGAAATTAATACTCTCAAGGAGCAGATTCACAAGGCGGATAGCGATTATAAGGTCGCGGAAAACGAGATTGCTCACAAAAAAGAGTTGCTGAAAAAAGCAATTGAAATCATTGATGAAGCTTCTGCCGCTACAGATACGGTGCAGAAAGAATTTGCAAATCTCGAAAATGCTTTTGCAGAAAAAAGAGAGATACTTTCTTCAATCGAGCAAGAAAAGAACGTACTTACCGAACGTTCTGCGGCGTGCGGAATTAAAGCGGCTGCAATTGAAAAGGAGATTGATGAAAAGCAGGCTGAGATCCAAAGACTTCATGACGAAACGGTTGATATAAAAGTTCGCCTGAGTGTGCTTGAAAACACAATCAACTCCGATAATACAGCAGGTGTAGCTGCGGCGTTAGAGATCGACGGCTATGAAATTGAGGCAAAAAGACTTTCGGCTGATATATCGGCTGTCAACGCGGAACTTGATAATTATCGCAAAACCGCTGCAAAGACCGATGAACTTATAGCCGAGCTTACTAAAGCGCTTGATGCTTCCGAGGTTTCTAAAGATAAGGCGCAAAATGCGCTTTCCGATGAAAAACTCAGGTATGACGGATACGTTCATCGGGTTGAGACACTTAAGCGTATGGAAGAACTTTTTGAAGGTTATTCTTCAAGTGTTCGTTACGTAATGCAGGCATATAATGAGGGGAAGATTACGGGCGGCGAGGTTTACGGTCCGATTTCCAAACTTATCAGCGTTCCTGAAGAATACACTACTGCTATTGAAACCGCTTTTGGTGCAAATATTCAGAATATCGCGGTTGAAAACGAGGATACCGCGAAGAGTGCCATTCGTTTGCTTAAAGAGGCTCATGCTGGAAGAGCTACTTTTTATCCGTTAACTTCCGCTACAGCGCAGGATGAAACTGAAGAAATGATTCGCGCGAGGAAGTATACCGGATATATTGGCCGTGCTGACCTTCTTTTTGATTTTGACCCCAAGTTTTCAGAGGTAATGCGCAGCATCCTTGGAAGAACTTTAATATTCGACACGCTTGACAACGCTTCTGCAATGGCGCGTGAGCAAAAATATCATGTAAAGGTTGTTACACTTGACGGGCAGATTATAAATGCCGGCGGTTCTTACACAGGCGGTTCTGTTCGGCGTGACAGTGGAATTCTTACGCGTTCTGCGGAAATTCGTGCTCTTGAAAAAACTGCAGACGAGTCGAAGAAGATGATTAAAAAGCTTGAGACTGCATTCGAGAATTCTTTGAAAGAGTATAAGGATTCACAGGTGCGTCTTTCCGGTGCCTCTCAGCAGAAGGATATTATCAATACTCTTATTTCTTCGGAAAGCGTTCATCTCGAAACTCTTTCTGCAAAGCTTGCAACTAATACTGAACTCTGTGAAAAGGTTAAAAATGACCTTGAGCGACTTAAATCACAGGAAGCAGGCTATAATGATGAGATACGCAAGCTTCAGGACGAATACACTGCTGTTTCCGCTAAAATTGAGGAACTCAAGGTGTACCGTGCAGCAAAGGACGAGGAGCGCAACGAGGCGCTTGACGAACAACGCGAAGTTGAGAAGAAGATAGGCGAATCTGCAATTAAACTTGCCGAGGCTAATAAAGATATCGAAGCACTTGAAGCGACAAAACTCACTCTTGGTGCACGAATGACAGAGATTGCAGACAGAATTGCAAACTCTGAAGCGCAAAGAATCGGCTACTCTTCTGAAATTGAGTCGTTGCTCAAGTCTCAGAATGAAAACCGCGAATCAGCTGCGCAGATGATGACAAGACTTGAGCTTGTTACCGAAAAGCGCGGAAACGTTGAAAGCGGTACTGCCGAGTTTGAACTCAAACTTAACGAGGCAAGACTTAAAATTCGTGAAAAGAGCAACCAAAAAGAGCTTATTCTTATTGCACACAATAAAAACGAGGCAAGACTTCGTGCGCTTTATGCTGAGCAGGATAAGGCTGCGGAACGTATGTATGAGGAATACGAGCTTACATATGCACTTGCGCTCGAACTTGGATATCCGCCGCTTACACCCGAAACAAGACCGGCTGTTGCTTCTGATGCGGCACAGTATCGCAAGGAAATGAAGGCTCTCGGTCCGGTAAATGTCGGAGCTATTGAAGAGTATACGGAAGTTAAAACTCGCTATGATGAAATGTCGGGACAGATTGTGGATCTTAAAAAATCAAAGAGTGAGCTTACAAGCGTTATCAGCAAACTCGAAAATGAGATGCGCGGTCAGTTCCTTGAAGCATTCAATCAGATTAATAAGAACTTCTCTCAGGTTTTCTCTAAATTGTTTGGTGGCGGTACAGCAGAGCTTTCTCTTACAGAACCAGAGGACGTTCTTACCAGTGGCATCGAAATAAAGGCGGCACCTCCAGGAAAAATCATCAAGAGTCTTACGCTTCTTTCCGGCGGTGAACAGGCGTTTGTAGCAATTGCGCTTTTCTTTGCTATTCTTAAGGTTAATCCGTCTCCGTTCTGTATTCTTGACGAAATTGAGGCGGCACTTGACGAAGTTAACGTTTCTCGTTTCGCAGATTACGTAAAAGAGATGTCTGATAATACTCAGTTTGTTCTTATTACTCACAGACGCGGAACTATGGAGGCTGCAGACCGTATTTACGGAGTTACGATGCCTGAACGCGGTATATCCAAGGTGCTTGCTCTTAATATTAATGATATGGATTTGAACCTCTAATTTGTAATGAAAGGAATTTAAATGGGTTTTTTTGATAAACTGAAAGCCGGACTGGCAAAAACAAAGGATGCTTTTGTAGGTCAGGTTGACAATTTGTTTAAAAGTTTTGTTAGAGTAGACGAGGATCTTTTTGAGGAACTCGAAGAACTTTTGATATGTTCCGATATCGGCGTCTCCACTACCGAAGAAATTCTTGAAACTTTGCGCGATAGGGTGAAGAGTGAAAGAATGACAGACGGAGAGGACGTAAAAACGGCACTTAAGCAGATTCTTGCCGAAATGGTGGGAGACGGAACCAATCTTAGCCTTGACACAACGCCTTCCGTTATTCTTGTTATTGGCGTTAACGGGGTGGGAAAAACAACCTCTATCGGTAAAATTGCGGCAAAACTTAAAGCCGATGGAAAAAAAGTTGTAGTAGCGGCAGCGGATACGTTCCGTGCGGCTGCAATTGATCAGCTTGCCGTATGGTGCGACAGAGCCGGCGTAGATTTGATAAAGCAGAGCGAGGGCTCCGACCCTGCTGCAGTTGTTTTTGACGCGGTCAGTGCGGCGAAGAGCAGAAATGCAGACGTTCTTATTGTTGATACTGCAGGACGTCTTCACAATAAGAAAAATCTTATGGACGAACTTGCCAAAATTGACCGTGTGATTGGCAGAGAACTTCCTAATGTGTCAAGAGAGACACTTTTGGTTTTGGATGCTACCACCGGTCAGAATGCAATAATGCAGGCAAAGGAATTTAAAAACGCCGCAAGTATAACCGGATTGGTTCTTACAAAACTTGACGGTACTGCCAAGGGCGGATGCATTTTCTCTATAAAAGGCGAACTTGACGTTCCTGTTAAATTTATCGGCGTTGGTGAAAAAATCGACGATATGCAGCCATTTGACTCTGCCGAATTTATTCGTGCAATGTTTGAGTGAGGGAATATGAAAGTATTACTTGCGTCTCACAATAAAGGAAAAATTGCCGAACTCCAGGCACTGCTCGGTCAGTTTTGCTCTGATATCGAGGTTGTTTCAATGTCTGACATCGGATTTAACGATGACATTGTCGAGGACGGGAACACGTTTGAGGAAAACGCTTTGATTAAAGCCGGCGTTGGCGCATCTCTCGGATATATTACAGTTGCGGACGATTCCGGTCTTATGGTAGATGCGCTTGGAGGTGCTCCCGGAGTTTATTCTGCAAGATATGCCGGAGAAGTGTGCGATAATGAGAAGAATAATCAAAAGCTGCTCTCCGAACTTAAAGAGCTTCCGATAGAAAAGAGAACGGCAAAGTTCGTATCTGTAGTTGCATGTGTTTTTCCTGATGGAAGAGAAAGTATAACGGTTAGAGGCGAGTGCCCCGGTGTTATAATTAACGAGTATCGAGGTGACGGCGGATTTGGATACGATCCGTTGTTCTACTGCCCTGAAATTGGAAAAACTTACGCTGAAATGAGTGCTGATGAGAAAAATGCTATCAGCCACCGCGGAAAAGCAATGCGCAAATTTGCCAAAGAGTTTGCAAAAATAAAATTTTAAGGAATTTATTATGCTTACAAGTAAACAAAGAGCGAAGCTTCGTGCAATGGGGACTTCGCTTGATACAATATTTCAAGTTGGAAAAGGCGGTATCGGAGAAGAGACCGTCAAACAGATTTCAAATGCGCTTGAGGCACGAGAACTTATCAAAGCAAGGGTGCTTGAAAACAGTAGCTATACCGCGCGCGAAGCGGCAGACGAGATTTCGGCTGCTACCGGAGCAGACGTAGTTGCGGTAACCGGTACAAGGTTTGTATTGTACCGTGAGTCTAAAAACAAAAAGAGGATTGAACTCGATTGATTCATTACAACAGATTAGCGATTTTTGGCGGAACTTTTTCGCCTGTTCACAATGGTCATATTAAGGCTATGGAAGCGTATGCAAATAAGGTTCATCCGGACGTTCTTTATATAATTCCTACTTCGATTCCACCTCATAAAATAAGAACCGACAGTGCTACTGACAGGCAAAGAATCAATATGCTAAGGCTGATTGCCGACGAACTTGACGTTCCGTGCGAGGTTTTTGTATCCGATATGGAAATACTCCGTGGAGGAAAAAGTTATACTGCAGATACGCTTCTCGCTTTGCAAAAACTTTCAAACAGAGTGTATATGTATTGCGGCACAGATATGTTGCTTTCACTTGATACCTGGTATAATCCGAGCATAATAATGAAGATAGCAACCGTTGCATATATGCAGCGCGAAAGCGATTTAAGGCTGAACGAAAGCGTAGAGGCGAAAGCAAAAGACCTTGTTGAAAGATTTAATGCAAGGCTTATCAAAATTCCTGAAGTTCCTTTTGAGGTTTCTTCGAGTGAAATCAGGGAAAAGATAAAACGCGGAGAGAGCATTTCACATCTTGTTCCCAAAGCTGTAGAAGAGTATATTTACAGAGAGGGGTTATACGTTTAATGCAGGATAAAACGCTGTATGCTTTGCGAGAAACAATCGTTGGCAGACTTGGGGAATACCGCGCGAAACACGTGCTTTCTACCGAGAATGAGGCGGCGGAACTTGCAAAGATATATATTCCTCATAAAGAACACGATGTGAGGATTTCGGCACTGCTCCACGACATAACTAAAGAGCATAGTACTGAATTGCAGTTGCAATTACTTTCTGACTTTGGTATAATGACAGACAACGTTATGCTTAATTCTCCTAAAGTTTTTCACGCTATTACCGCACCTTTAATTATTAAACGGGACTTTCCTGAATATGCTACAGATGAAATTCTCTCATCTGTTCGCAAACACACAACCGGTTCGTCGGATATGAGTGTGTTTGATTGTATTATTTATCTTGCTGACTACATCGAGCCGGGAAGGACGTTTTCCGATTGCAAAGAACTAAGAGAATATTTTTGGAGCGGCATTAAAAACTGTAAAGGCGAAAGAGATAAACTAATGCATCTGTATAAAACAATGGTGTTATCTTTCGATTTGACAATTAACAATCTTGTCAGTGAACACTGCGTTATCGCTTCTGATACTTTTTCGGCACGTAACGCATTTCTGATGAAAATTTCAGAGGAAAACTAAAATGATAGAACAAAAAAAGAAAAAGGTTAACAGAAAACCAAATAAAACGAAAGCGATAGTTACCTCAGTTCTGCTTGCGCTTTTTGTTGTAGTAGCGGTAATAATTGCAGTTTTGCTGTTATACAAGCCAAGCTATGATGACACTCCTGACTTCTGGGATACAGGGGCAAGCGGTTTTGATGTTGTGATCACCGACCCTGAAGGCGATGTAGTAGTGCCGGAACGCGATGACGAGCGTGTAAATGTTCTTATCCTGGGAAAAGATCGTTGGGCATTTAATACAGACGTTATGATTATTGCATCCTACAACGTTACTGACGGTCAAATCAGTATGATGCAGATTCCGCGCGATACCTATATTGACGTAGGACGTGGAAATAAAAAGGCAAATTCTTTGCTTGCATCTTTTTACAACGAGGCATTGCGCAATAAAGATAAAGACCCTATGAGCGCCGCGATAAAAGGAATGGAAGAAACTTTTGAAAAGGTTTTTTGCATTACTATAGATTATTATGCTTTGATGGATCTCAACGGATTTGTTAATATAGTTGATGCCATGGGCGGAGTTGAAGTTGATGTTCCAGCTAATATGAAGTATACCGATCCTTATCAGGGACTTTATATTAACCTGAAAAAAGGTCCACAGACGCTCAACGGTGATCAAGCGGAACAGTTTATTCGTTTCCGCGCTGATTATGTTGAGGGAGATATTGGGCGCGTAGATGCACAAAAGATTTTTATCGGTGCATGTATCAATAAGATGAAAAACAGTTTCAACGTTTCTACAATTTCCAATATTGCAAAAGAAGTTATTGAGTACGTTGAGACGGATATTCCGCTTGCCGACCTTGTATACTATGCAAAAAGCGCACTTTCGGTAGATCTTGGCAACATGACTATGCTTACATTGCCGGGAATTCAGGGACGGCAGTATGACACTTCCGGAACATGGTTCTACTTTACGTACCGTGACGGAACTATAGCGGCTGTTAACAAATACTTCAATTCATACAATTTTGAAGTTTCAAAAGAAATGTTTGACCGCGACGGCGCTCTGTATGATGTTGACGGCTCATATATGCATTCCGTTTTTCTCACGCCTCATAAAGACGAGGAATCATTCACCGCTGATAAGACAGACGACATTTATATATTTCAATATCAGCATTCTTCAAAGCCGGCTACAAAGGTGACTACCGCTTCTACAGAGGAAGAGGCGGCTGCCACCGACGAAAGTGGAGAACCTATTGAAACCGCTGTCTCGGAAGAGAGCGGCGTACATACCGGAGCTGAAGAACCCTATGATACTGATGTCACTGTAGGAACAACCGATTCAGTGGTTGAAACTACAGGTGAATCAGACGAGGTGGAGATGACGGAAGTGGTTACTACAGACGTAGTTGACGATATTCCCGAACAAACTGACACAGTAGAAACAACCGAAAGTATTTTAGATGATGAAATTCTGCAGAGCACAGACTCTTCTGTTGAAACTACAGAAGAGCTTGCAGCAGAAACCGAAACAAAAGAAGAGGAAGAAAATGGCTGATAAGTTTAGTTTAAACGAACCGCTTGACCTTGCAAAATTTTGTGTTCAGGCACTTGATAAAAAGAATGCATCCGATATTCGCGTTTTCAGAGTAGAAGAGCAGACGATAATAGCCGATTACTATGTAATTTGTTGCGGACGCTCTACTACTCACGTAAATGCACTGTCCGACGAAGTGGAATACCAGCTTGGAGAAAACGGCATAGAGCTGCTCAGAGTAGACGGAAGAGGTACGGGAACGTGGGTGCTGATGGACTATGCATCGGTTCTTGTGCACGTGTTTACAAAGGAACAGCGCGATTTTTACAAGATTGAAAAATTATATAACGAAGATAATGAAATTGACATAAAAGACCTTTTGACCGGACTTGATTCGGCAGAGGACAGCGAGGATTAAGAATATGAAGCATAATTTTAGAGAAATTGAGCCCAAATGGCAAAAGGCGTGGGAGGATGCTCGCGTTTTCGAGGCAAAAGAAGACTATTCAAAGCCGAAGTTTTACGGCCTTGTCGAGTTCCCTTATCCAAGTGGTGCGGGAATGCACGTTGGTCATATAAAAGCATATTCCGGCCTTGAAGTTATTTCAAGAAAGAGAAGAATGCAGGGGTATAATGTTTTGTTCCCTATAGGCTTTGATGCATACGGACTTCCTACAGAAAACTATGCTATTAAAACCGGCATTCATCCCAGACAGGTAACCGACAATAACATCGAAAAGTTTACATCTCAGCTTAAGAGAGTAGGTTTTTCTTTTGACTGGACAAGAGTGGTTGATACCACTGAAGAAGGTTATTATAAGTGGACACAGTGGATATTCCGCAAGATGTTTGATGCGGGCCTTGTATTCCGCGCAACTACTCTTGTTAATTACTGCCCGAGCTGTAAGGTTGTACTTTCTAACGAAGATTCGCAGGGCGGCAAGTGAGACATC
>JAFYPS010000083.1 GCA_017547395.1 Clostridia bacterium | reverse complement strand
TATCGATTGCGCTTGGCGCAAACGATCATAAAACTGCAAACAACGTATTTTCCTGTTCGGTTATTATGATATTTTTCGCTTCACTGTTTATGGGAAGCGTAATGTTTTTTGCGGCAGAACCTCTTTCGCGTATGATGGGGGCAAATGAAGAATTGCTTGCCACTTCTGTAAAATATCTTCGCACCGTTGCAGTATGCAGTCCGCTTGCGACCATCTTTTTTGCGATGGACAACTACCTGAGAATCAGCGGGTACATAAAAACGAGTATGATTATCAACATAGGAATGAACGTACTCACCATCGCACTGCTTGCGCTGTTTTTGCTTGCATTTAAAATGGACGTAGTCGGTTCTGCGCTTGCAACAAGCATCGCAATGTGTACCTGCTCGGTTATTGCATTGATTCCGTTTGTAATGCGCAAAACGCTATTGCAGTTTGTTAAACCGCATTTCAGCTTTAGTATGTGCAAGCGAATTGCCGCTTGCGGCTCGCCTATATTTTTAAATAACATAGCGGGCAGAATTACTTCTATAGTGATGAACATTTCTCTTATGAGCATCGGCTTTCAGGTGTTCGGAGAGGGGGGCGGAACAACGGCAGTTGCGGTGTATGCCGTGCTTATGTATGCAAGCGACTTTTGTTGGCCGCTTTTGTACGGAATAGCAGACTCACTTTCACCTGCTATAGGTTACAACTGGGGGGCACGCGATTTTTCACGAGTGAAAAGGATAGCAAAATGCGGATATATCGGAACTGCGGTTATCGGTATCGTTTCTACCTCGGTACTTTTCTTTTTCCCCGATACGATAGCCTCTCTTTTTGCAGATGCCGAGGATGCAAGACTTCTTGAAATCTCAACTCGCGGTGTAAGACTTTTCTGTTTCGCATACCTGTTCAGGTGGTTTGCCGTTATGACGCAGAGTTTTTTCAGTGCGATCGAAAAGCCCGTGCTTGCAACTGCAATGGCGGTTTCGATAGCGCTTGTGTTCCCGCTCATAACCCTAACTGCGCTCTGGAGGCTTGGGCTTGACGGAATATGGCTGAACTTTGCCGGTGTTAATCTGCTTGGCGCGATACTCGGTATAATTCTTTTGATAGGCGTACTTCGCGAGATAAAGCGAAAAGAAGCCGTAAAATAACTTTTGGAGAGTTTATGAAAAGATTTTTTCTTATTGCAGTGCTTGCTTTTTTGCTTGTCGGGTGCGAGAAAGAAGCTTCGGTTATGGCAACGGAGGATACTGCGGTAACAACAACCGAAGTCACGGTTATGACCGAGGCGCCTTTGCCGCTATGCGTTTCTCCGCTTGCAAGCGAGCATTTTTTAGAGCCGTTAGATGATTATTCCTGGGAAAGAGAATTTGATACCGAATACGTAATGATTCATTTCACCAGTGCCGTTATGCTTTCACGTGACAACCCGTATGATATCGCAGCGGTGCGCAAAATTTTCGAGGATGGCGGCGTAAGTATTCATTATCTTATCGACCGTGAAGGCGGCATTTATTGCTATATGCCCGAAACACGCGCTGCCTGGCACGCGGGAAAGGGAACTTTTGCAGATGATGAGCGCCTGACCGACAAAATGAACAAGTATTCGGTAGGTATTGAGCTTCTTGCGATAGGCTCGGAGAACGATATGGCTCAGTACCTTTCAAAAGGAGAGTATCGCTCGCTTGATAAAAGCCTTATCGGTTATACCGATGCACAGTATGAGTCTCTGAGCCGTCTTGTAAAGGATATATGCGAGAGAAACTCAATTCCGTTCGATCGTGACCACATTATCGGGCACGAGGAGTATAACCTGCAAAAGAGTGACCCGGGAGAACTTTTTGATTGGGACAGACTTGTTAAATAAAACTTGAGGTGAACGTATGTACGAGCTTATAAAGGTTTCGGATAATTGTTACTATATTCAAAGTCCTGCCAAAGTGGGTATAGTAAAGATTTCGGATAGTGAAGTGTGCCTGATTGATAGCGGCAGTGACAAGGATGCGGCAAAAAAGGTGCTTGCGCATATCAACGCAAACGGGTGGACACTCAGCGCTATTTACAATACTCATTCGCACGCTGACCACATCGGCGGAAACAAGCTCTTATCGGAACGTACGGGATGTAAGATTTTTGCACCCGGAATGGAGTGCGACTTTACAAATCATCCGATACTTGAACCGGCATTTCTGTACGGAGGAAATCCCTTTGCTGAACTCAGACACAAGTTTCTTATGGCGGGCGAAAGCAAGGCGGAGCCGCTTACAGACGATACTTTACCGAGTGCAATGACTTCGGTTTCTCTTGCAGGGCACTCTTTCGATATGGTAGGATTTCACACCGTTGATGATATAGTCTACGTTGCAGACAGCCTTTCAAGCAAGGAAACGCTCGACAAGTATAAAATCGGATTCATTTACGACGTAGGCGCATATCTTGAGACCCTTGAAAAACTCAAGACAATGAATGCAAAACTGTTCATCCCATCTCACGCAGAGCCCACGGATGACATCGCGCCGCTTGCGCAGTATAACATTGATGCGGTAAACGAAATCGCCGATAAGATAGTATCGCTTTGCCAAACACCCGTATGCTTTGAAATGCTGCTGCAAAAACTTTTTGATGCATACGGACTTACGATGAGCCATCAGCAGTACGTTCTTGTGGGAAGTACGGTAAGGTCATACCTCACGTGGCTGAAAACGCAGGGAAGACTTGAAGCAGTAATAGAAAACAATAGCCTTACGTGGAAGGCAGTATAAAAAGAAAACCGACTCTTTCGAGTCGGTTTTTATTTTTACTTTCTGTTTGCCGCTTTGTTAATAACGATTGTAGCAACAATTATAATGCCGATAACCACGAAGATACCGAGCATTCCCGTGCCCATATACTTGAGGTTGGCAACAAAATTCATAGGATTAAACTGCATACCATTTACCTCCCATTAACCGAAGAAATTGAGAATCATACCGCCTGCGATAACGGAAGCGATCTGACCGGAAACGTTAACGCCGATAGAGTGCATGAGCAGGAAGTTCTGGGGGTCTTCTTCAAGTCCCATTTTGTGAACGACACGTCCTGACATCGGGAAAGCAGAGATACCTGCCGCGCCTATCATAGGATTGATCTTTTCTTTTGAGAAAAGGTTTAAGAATTTTGCAAAGAGAACGCCGCCCGCAGTATCGAATATGAAAGCAAACAGACCGAGACCGAGGATGAGAAGCGTTTCGGGCTGGAGGAACTGACTTGCCTCCATCTTGGTGGAGATAGTGATGCCGAGGAAGATGGTGACAAGGTTTGCGAGAACCTTCTGTGCAGTTTCGGAAAGGTTGTCAAGCACACCGCACTCTCTGATAAGGTTACCGAACATAAGGAAGCCTACGAGTGCAACCGAGGAAGGAGCCATAACGCCCGCAACGATTGTGATAACGATGGGGAAGAGTATCTTTGTGGTCTTTGAAACCTGAGCGCCCTTGTACTCCATACGGATAAGGCGTTCCTTCTTGGTGGTCATAAGACGGATTATCGGGGGCTGAATTATCGGAACAAGAGCCATATACGAGTATGCTGCAACCATAATAGCGCCGACGAACTGCGAGTCGAGCTTCTGTGCAACAACTATTGCGGTAGGTCCGTCTGCAGCACCGATGATACCGATAGAAGCCGCATCGTTATTCGGGAAGAATATGGATGCAAGGCAGAAGGTGAAGAAGATACCGAACTGAGCTGCCGCACCGAAAAGCATAAGCTTTGGGTTTGTGAGGATAGGCGAGAAGTCTATCATCGCACCGATACCGATAAAGAGTATCAGCGGGAAAAGCTCGTTTGAAATGCCTGCATCAAACAGAGTCGAAAGCGCACCGTGCTCTGCCACACCGTTTTCTGCAATCTGAGTGATAGCACCCGAATGAGGGATGTTTACAAGAATTGTACCGAAGCCCATAGGGAGCAGAAGCGTAGGCTCCATATCTTTTTTGATAGCGAGATAGATAAGGATACCGCCGATAGCCCACATTACAAGCTGCTGCCAGGTTATCTGCAGTATATACTCATACAGAAAACTCAAAATATTTCTCTCCTTTTTTAATTTTTCCGCATAATAGGATAGCACTTTTTTGCGGTTTGGTCAATTGTAAAAACTAAAGTTTGATTTTTTCTACAAATCTTGGAAATCTTGGCTCAAAAGTAAAGAATTTATCAAGCAATTTGCCAAAAAAAGTGATAAGCGGCGCGTTTACCACAGTGATTATAATGGTGCCGATTCCGATTCCCGCAAAGGAGCGGTTAAGAACAAACGCGAGTATCACAGAAACAACAAGCATAATAATATCATTTGCCTGTTTTACCTTGTCAATTTTTAAATTGTATCTCTTTGCAATTTCGGAGACAGCAAGCTCGTATACGCCAAGGGGTAAGTCGGTGCGGAAGTAGCATGCAATAGCTACGGCCGTTATCGTCTCACCCAAAATAAAGGCTATGATTCTTGCGGTCATTGATTCATACGGAGCATTTCCTCCGAGCATAAAGAGGCAGCCGTCAACTGCAAGACCGAATACTATGGCACAGACGAATGTCAAAAGATATTTTGCCCTGAAGCGGCGGATAATAATGCACATTATAATAAGGATTACGCCCTGGGTAACGTATTCAGACGTTCCCTGAGTGTACCAGTGAAAAATATCACGGAAGAAAACGTGGATTATGTAGGCGGGAGCCGCCACCATGGAAAGACCGAAGTTCGCCTTTGTACAGAGCGAAACGCCGATAGCGCATAGCACAACGCCAAGCACCCATGCCGCTTCGTTCATTCTTGCTATTTTTTTCATACCGTTGCCTCGTCTTTTACCTGTCTTGTTTTGAGAGCTTCTTTTTGTGCTGCAAGAAAGATTTCCTCAGTAGCAAAGCTTAGCTTCGTTATTGCATCGCGCTTTGTAAGATAGCACCAATAACTGTCGTCCAAAGTGGAAATGTCAACACAGTCGCCTCTGCCGAGATAGTCGTATTCAATATGCATACTGCTTTGGTTCATAGCCGTCTTGTGAAGTTCGAACGGCTCGCCGTAGCAGGTGCCGGAAATTGTTAAGCCTTCGGGAGTCTGGATAAGCTTGCCCTTGCCGTGCTTGTAGAATTTCCATGCGTTCGGCAGAGTTTCAAGGCGTATTTCATCCTCGAAATAATACGTGCCGTCCTCGATTTCTTTTCTCACGCATTCACGCTCCCAGTTTGACCAGTCGGGAATATGTGAGAACTCGGTTTCACCCTCGGTAGCGCGAAGAGAGCCGTCGGTTTCCATAATCCATTTTTTGCTGCATTTACGGCAGAATAGGGTGTCGCCTTTTGAGTCGGTTTCACCTTCGGAAAGGCAGTGCGGGCATTTGTACAAAAGGGAATGGAGACCGTCGGCGCGATTTGGATGGTCGAT
>JAFYPS010000082.1 GCA_017547395.1 Clostridia bacterium | reverse complement strand
GCGCGGATATTCGCTTGTATTTCCCTTCTGGTAGGGATTTTGCGCAGGCACTTTCGGCCGCTGCACTCTGTTTGCCGCAGGTGGAGCAGACGCGTGCTTTCTTCTCTGCGCCTCTGCTTCTCTCGCTTCGGCAAGAGCCGCGCGTTCGCGCGGAGTCAACGTTGTGTTTCCCATTTTTTCTTCCTTATTATATATATCAGGATTTGATCATTGTTACCGCATTGTCTGCAAGCTGCATTACCTGCGGAACGGCGAATAAAAGTCCAAAACAACCGAAAAGACATACGAAAAAGATGATAACAAGTGTCAGAATACCGCCGCGGACCTCTTTAAAACGCTTCTCCGCAACGTATTTGTCGTTTTCGGGAATGTAGTATCTCTCTTCCCCGTCGGTTTTTTTGACGTAGCGCGAAAGCAGATTCTCTCTGCCGAGCGCTTTTTTTATTAAAAACTTGTCGCATCCGACGTCGCAGAGCGCGCGTGCGCTCTCTTCACTGAAGGCGCCCGCCTTGTAAAGTGCGCGGACTACGCTGCCGAGAAAATGTGAGTGGTAGTAATATACGCAGGATGCAAGAAAAACGCCGATGCAAAGACCGACAATGAGAAGCGGCAAAAAGCGCGAAACGTCGGTCATATCGTAATTTGCTATATTTGACAGATCGGGTGTGTAGTTTTCTTTTAACGTGTCAACGAGTTCTGCAAATCTCTCTTCCATAATTAGAACTCCTTAAATACAGAAAAATCTGTGTTAATCTTCGATTATCTCGTCGCCGCAAAGCTTCTTCATAAGAATCTCGAGGTCTTCGTTGTCCTCAAAGGAAACAGAGACCGTCTTGACGGCGCCGTTGTGGTTGATTTTAACGCGTCTGCCGATAAGGTCCATAGCCTTTCTTGCAAGCTCTGCGTAGTAGTCGATTTCAAGACCGATTTCGGGAACCTTTTCGCCCTCGGTTTCAGCCTTGACGGTAAGCTTGTTCTCTTTCTTTACAAGATCTTCAGCCGCGCGTACCGAAAGACCGAGTGCTACAACTTTTGCGGCAAGAGGAGTTTCCTTTGCCTTATCCTTAAGCGAAAGGAGTGCTCTCGCGTGTCCCGCGGAAAGCTCACCCGCGTTAAGCATAGCAACAACGTCGTCATTGAGGTCAAGAAGACGAAGCGCGTTGGTAATTGTGCTTCTTCCCTTTCCTACCTTTGTCGACACCTCTTCCTGAGTGAGATTGTAGGTATGTATAAGCGCGCGGTATGCTTGCGCCTCTTCAATGGGGTTGAGGTTTTCGCGCTGAATGTTCTCAATGAGAGATATCTGCGCGGTCTCGATATCGCTTTTATCGAGAATAATTACGGGAACTTCGGTAAGCCCCGCCATTTTTGATGCGCGATAACGGCGTTCACCGGCAATTATCTGATAGTGTCCGGTAGCTATCTCTCTTACGAGGATTGGCTGCAAAACACCGTGCGCAGCAATAGAATCAGCGAGCTCTGCAAGTGCTTCGCCCTCAAAAACTCTTCTCGGCTGGTCGACTTTAGGCTCAATCTGCCCTATGCGGAGTTTTGTAATACCGCCCTTGTCTTCTACTGAATTATCGTAAAATATGTTGTCCATGCCTTTTCCAAGGCCTGCAGGCTTCTTTGCCATCGTAATTTCTTCCTTTTATTATATTATATTCTTTCGAGAAGCTCTTTTGCTACTGCAAGGTACTCCGTGGCACCTTTTGAAGACTTATCGTGATAATATACGGGTGTTCCAAAGCTCGGAGCCTCGCTCAGGCGTACGTTTCTTGAGATTGGCGTCTTAAAGAGCTTGTCCGAGTAGTATTTCTTAAGCTCGGAAATAACCTGCATTGTAAGAATGAGTCTTCCGTTAAACATAGTAATGAGAATTCCGCAAATCTCAAGCTCGGAATTATAAAGCTGCTTTATCTTGCGGATTGTGAGCATAAGCTGAGAAAGTCCTTCAAGCGCGTAATATTCGCACTGCATAGGAATAATAACGGCATCTGCGGCAGCAAGCGCATTTACCGTAATCATTCCGAGCGAAGGGGGACAGTCTATGAAAATATAGTCATAGCCGTCTTTTATGGTGTCAAGCTGTGTTTTAAGGCGGTTTTCGCGGTTATCAAGCTGATAAAGGTCAAATTCAGCGCCTGCGAGAGAAATATTGGAGGGAAGTACCCACAAATTTTTAAATTCGGTTTCTATAACTGCTTTTTCCGCAGTTGTTTCGCCGATAAGAACCTCGTACGAGCTTGTCTTCAGAGTTTTCTTACTTATACCGACACCGCTTGTAGTATTGCCCTGCGGGTCAAGGTCAACGAGTAGGACCTTTTTGCCGAGTATGCCAACCGAAGCTGCTATGTTAACTGCTGATGTGGTTTTGCCGACTCCACCTTTCTGGTTGGCAAAAGCGATAATTTTAGCCATTTCGACCTCCTTGAATTCGATATACGTTTTGACATTCTTATTATAACAAGTTATTATCGACAAGTCAACAGAAGAGAGCGTTTTATATGTCAAAAAATCTAAAATATGTTTCACGTGAAACAATTTAGCAAGTGAAGAGCATCAATGTTTCACGTGAAACGTTGGGGCGGCACAATATCTTGTAGTGTATCGTTACATACCGACTATATTTAGGAATGTCGGAATTTGTATAATTGTGTCTAATAATCACGGTCAATGCCGAAACGCCCGAAAGCAGAGAAGTGAGAGAGGAAAATGTTTCCGTATACGTATATATATAATAAAAGGAAGGAAACTGCACAAAAACACCCCGAAAAACTGCCGAAACAGACCTTTTCACAGAGACAAAAACGGCAAACTTACACTGCTTTTGACTGCGGATTCTTTGAATTTGCTGCTGCCAATATTTATGAAACAAACCTGTAACCGTCCGAAAACGTCCTATATAATTAATGTATAAAACCGATTTTTCGGGGCAACAATCTCTTCAGCTCCGCTTGTGTGGCGAAAAGCGGAAAATAAAAAAGGGGTTGACAAATTTTGAAACATGTGTTATTATTCTTACTGCTTTTGCGCCAAAACGAGCAAAACGCTCTCTTTTCGGCAAAAAGCATAACTTTTTAAGAAAAAGAGCTCTATAAAGACACAAGGAAAACCCTTATTTTGAAAGGAGAAGCAAAATGAATAATTGCAGAAGAACGGTGGTATGCCTTGCGGTAATACTGCTGAGTGCGCTGCTGATGTCATTTACTTGCGCGGCCTCGGAAAATAGCGGCGAACCCATTGACCTTTACTATAACGGAACTCCCGTAGAGGGTGCAAGGCTTATAGCAGGCACCGCCTACGCGCCCTACCGCGTAATTGTCAGCGCGCTTGAACCCACGGTAACCTACGAGTGGGATAATGCGAAGCATGCATCCGTAGCTTACGGAGACGGCATCGTTATCAATGCATACTCAAACGAGCATTACATTGAGGTAAACGGAAGAGTGGTTTATCACGAACTTGCCAAGAACCTCAACGTTGACGGTGTACTTTACGTGCCCGTCCGCAGCATCGCAACCGCATATTCGCTCTCTTGTGAGTGGAAGGGCGGAGAAAAGACCGTTTACGTCAGCGGAACTCTTTCCCCTATGGTGAGCGGCGACGAATTTTATGACGACGACATTATTTACTGGCTTTCCCGTATAATCTCGGCTGAAAGCCGCGGCGAGCCTTTCCGCGGACAGATTGCGGTTGGCAACGTAATACTTAACCGCGCGGGTGACGGTTCTTTCCCCGACACCGTCTACGGAGTAATTTTTGACCGCAAGCACGGCACACAGTTCACTCCTGCGGCGACCGGCTCGGTTTACAACGATCCGACTGCAAGTGCAGTACGTGCTGCAAAGGTAGTTCTCGAGGGTGTAAACGTTGTTGACAACGCTCTTTTCTTCTGTGCAAAGCGCGTCAGCAAGGGAAGCTGGATGGACAACAACCGCGAGTATATCGAAACCATCGGCAACCACGTATTTTACTATTGATTAAAAACACCGCTTCGGCGGTGTTTTTTTTGCTCTTATTCTGCCAAAATATTTCTAAACACCGTTTAAAATTACAAAAACGTTAAAATTTACAAAAAATATTGCAAATCGGGTAAATTTGTTGTATCATAAATTATCACTATAACCGAAACTGCGCTTATTTTGCGCTTTTTTGTGGAAAAGGAGAGAAATATATGAGAAACTTCAAGAGATTTCTTGCCCTTGTGCTTGCAATGCTCATGCTCAGCAGCATGATGATTTTCAGCACAGGCGCTGCAGAGGTTGGCGACTATACCGAAGCGGCTAAGAGACTGTCCGCAGTCGGCATTCTCAAGGGCGACGGAGCAGGTAACCTTATGCTCAACGCTCCCGTAAAGCGTTGGCAGACCGCACTTTTCTTCGTGCAGGTGCTTACAGGCGAGACCGATGCTACCGATCTTAATTCTGTAAAGACAAGTATCCATTTTACCGACGTTGTTGAATACGGCGTTGCTATCGACCAGGCTTACGGCTTTGGTATAGTTAAGGGCCGCGGCGACGGACTTTACGGATATAACGACAATATCATTTATCAGGATATGCTTGTTATGGCAGTTCGTGCACTCGGCTACGAAACTAAAGATATGAGCTATCCTTACGGCCATATTCTCGCTGCAGAAAAGCTCGGCCTCACCAACAATATGGATATTGTTGACTTCAAGAAGCCCCTTACCCGTGGCGAAACCGCTCAGATCATCTGGAACACCCTTATCACCGATATCGCGGCTAAGGATCCTGTTACCGACAAGATTCTTTATCCCAACGATACCGACGGTGTAGGCACTCTTCTCGGCATCCACGTTCCGAGAGAGAACTTCCTTGAGCGCTCCAAG
>JAFYPS010000081.1 GCA_017547395.1 Clostridia bacterium | reverse complement strand
TAAACACCTGGAAGAAAAAGACGGTTACCGATTTTACCGTCCGCGAACTTCAGATACCGATTTTCCTTGAAGGAAAATGTGTTTACTCTTCCCCGTCTACAGCGGAAATCCGCGACTATTGCTTAAAGGAGGTTGACACTCTCTGGGACGAGGTAAAACGTTTCCAGAATCCTCACAACTACTACGTCGACCTTTCAAAAAAGCTTTGGGACGTTAAGCATAAACTTCTTAATGAGGCAAATAAATAGCAAAAGGTTCGGGAATTTCCCGAACCTTCTTGTTTTGTTGGATTTGATTAAAAAATGTTTAGATTTACCGTTAAAAATATTGCATTTTTCACATCGTCATTTTATAATATTTATATCCTAATATAATTTAAGGAGACTAAATATGAAAAAACTTCTTACGGTTGTTTTATCGGTTATTTTACTGTGCGGATGCTTTGCTGTCACGGCATTTATGGCAGACGAAGGCGGACTTTCTTTCAAGGAAAACACAGTTTATTTCGTTGATAACGACCTTGAAGCAGACCCCGTAACAATTGAGGCGTATATCTACATCAACAAGAGAGTTATTTCCAACAAGAGCTTTGGCTCAGTTTTCGGCAATTACAGAGGTATCCCCGACACTGGCGGAATGGCACTTGATATTGCCGCAGGCGGCCACCCGAAGCTCAGAATCAAGGACGAAAGATACAGTGATGAGCACAGGGACAAAGGCGACGGTACATATTTAGCCACCTACGAATTTACAGACGTGTCCGTTTGCCAGAGCAGATGGGTTCACCTCACTATTGTTCGCGATATGAAGAATCTGGAGATCCGTTGCTATATCGACGGTGAACTCAAAGGCACTATGCCGGCAAAGGATCTCGACGTCTTTTCACGTTGTGAATACGTTGTCGGCGGAGATATGACCAATTTAAATCAGAACTATTTCAGGTCCGGAAAGCTCGGTTCACTTGCAGTTTACTCTGACATACGTACCGAAGCAGAGATAAAGAAGGATATGGAAAAGGTTGGCACTGAAGACCTTATTCTTCACTATGATTTTATGGACAATACAGAGGAAACGCCCGCTGTCCTTACCGACCTTTCAAAGTACAAGAACAACGCTACCTTTAGCCGAATCTTTATTGACGAAAAAGAGCCTGTTACCGACTATGCTTATACCTTTGCGGTACTCGGCGATACTCAGTCCGTAGTACTTAACAGCCCATTGTACTTCAACAAGATGTATGAATACATTTATGATAATATAAATGAAAAGAACATTGAGATGGTACTCGGCGTAGGTGATATCACCGACACAAACAACGGTGCAAATACCCCATACGAATGGCAGGTTGTACTTGAGGGTATGAAGATAATCGATGACTACGTTCCTCAGATTCCCGTACGCGGTAACCACGACAGTGTTTTTTGGTATGACAAAACAATGGCTGAAATAAACTATGCCGACATTATTGACGGCCATATGGTTGACGGCGACTACAAGACTACCTACGTGGATATGGAAATCGGCGGTATTCCCTACCTCTTCCTCCAACTCGACTTCTTCCTTACAAACGATATGGTGGAATGGGCGAAGAGTGTTGTTGAAAAATTCCCGAATCACAACGTTATTGTTTCCACACACGCATATATGAATGCGAATGACGAAATTCTTGACAAGGGCGACTGGCTTGACCCCTCAAGTTACGGAAAGGATTACATCACTGCACAGTCACTCTGGGACAACTTCCTCTCGCAGTATGAGAATATCGTGCTTGTGCTCTGCGGACACGTTTCAACCGGCACCGTATCCACAACCCAGCGCAAAGGCGTACACGGCAACACAGTTACAGAAATGCTCATAGACTTCCAGGGCACTGACGATACTTTCCGCAGTACCGGTATTTCCGAAAACAGTGGCGGATTTGTAACACTCCTGCACTTCTCCGAGGACGGCAAAAAGGTAACCGTTGAAAACTATTCAACCATCCTTGAAAAATATTTCTACGACTACAATCAGTTCACGGTTGAGCTTGACACCGTAACCGACAAGAAGTACGTTAAGCCCGTTAAGACCCCCGTTCCTCCGAGAACCGCAGTAACGGCAACTGAAATTAAAATGTCAATCGACTCTCTCACGGCATTTGTTAACGGCGAAGCAAAGACTCTTGATGCCGCTCCCATTATCCGTAACAGCCGCACAATGCTCCCTGTTCGTTTTGTTGCTGAAAACCTCGGTGCAACCGTTGGATGGGACGATGCGACAAAGACTGTCACAATCAGAAACGATACTACCACAATCGAAATTGTTATAGGATCGGGATTGGCTAAGGTAAACAATAAAAACGTACCGCTTGATTCCCCTGCATTCATCGAGAATAGCCGTACTTATCTCCCTGTAAGAGTAGTTGCAGAGAACCTCGGCGCTACGGTTTTATGGGACGATGCGACAAAAACCGCAACACTTTCAAAGTAAAATAAAAATAAAAATCGCTCCAAAGAGCGATTTTTATTTTTTATCCTCAAAGTGTATTCTGAAGTTGTTTTCACGAAGTATTCCCTGAAGAGTCGGGACGTCGACGTCTTTTACAGAAGAATTCCCCTTTATCGCAAGTGCCGCGGCTCGTGCCGCAACTTCACCCGTCTGGCAAGCAACGGGAATAACGCGCGTTGCATCCCAAGCACCGCCGTGAGCTGAAATAACGCGTCCTGCGGCTAATATGTTGGGATAGTCAGGCACATACAGCGCCTCGTATGGAATTTCAAACCAATAGCCTTTTTTGCCGAAATACGGCGACGTGCCAATCGAGGTTTCATGGCGTCTGTAAAGGTCATCCATCGTCATTTCATACTCGCCGACTATATGGCGTATCATACGGAACTGCGGCATCATAGGAATTGCAATTATCTCCTGCGCCATACGGTCCTTTGTTTTGAGTTCGTCAAGGAGAAGCGACTGCCCTTTGATTATATAGTTTGTCACCTCATCACCCGTTACACCGGCATAATAAGGAAATCCTTCGGGATGTCCCTTACCCGTCATACCCGAACCGCTTACATGCCAGCCGCGAAGACGGAGCATTGTATCGTTGGTTCTTGTGAGGTCGGTCATATGCGAATAGTATGACATATAATTCTCACCGTTGCGGCAGGGCGCGCCTGCGCGGTGAAACATAAGACAGCTTCCGCTTGCATCTATCAGCATTTTACAACCGTAATACTCGGTACCGCCTACTGTTTCAACAACAATGCCCTTTACGGTTTTCCCGCACATTTCGGGGTACGTTACAAGAGCTTCGTATCGGATGTCCACACCCGCTTCTATCAGCATTTCATTAAGCACAAGCGACATCACGGTGGGTGAAAAATGAGTGACAAAGCGCTCCTCAGTATCCTGCTCCCACACGCCTTCTTTCTGCCAGCACTCGGGTATCCTGTGCATGCAGTATTTCACAGTGCGTCGGAGTATCTCCTCCGAAATGCCCGAGATAAGTTTCTTTCCCTCGGCATTGCAGAGAGGTTCCCACCAGTTTATAAGCCCTATTGTAGCAAGACCGCCAAGCGCAGCAGTCTTTTCAAAAAGAACCGTTTTCAAGCCTTCGCGTGCAGAAGCAACTGCTGCGGCTACACCTGCAACACCGCCGCCTGCAACGCAAACATCATAATCCTTTTTTAAAATGTAGTTCATTTCCTATTCCTCGGGTGCAAAATCAATCACCGACATCGAAACCATATTTGAATATCTGTATCGCATAGTAACGTACGAAATGGATTTTTCAAACTCAACCCCTTCTCCGTCACTTCCGTAAAGCCCTGAAGGATCGTAAATTCTGAATTTATAGTCATTTGCTTTTGCGGCATCGGGATTCAGACATTCGGTAACTACAATATAATGAGAACCGTTATGCTTGTTCTTCATATATACTATAACGCCCTCGGGATGCTCCTCAACCGCCGCCTTGAGTTTCGCTTTTGTAACACCCGCTGTAGTTTTATAAGTAAGCGGCTGACCGTAAAGTGTAAAGTTTGAAGTGATCGCTTTAAGATTCATAAGAACGGGATTATAATAAAGTCTTCCCGATGGTGAAGTTAGCCCCTTGTTATTGGTATTAGCAAGTGCCACCGTATAAGGGTCTGCCTCAAGATTTCCGTCTGCATCAAAGCGGAAGTCATATCCGTTATTATATCTTGCGCCGAGATTTTTAAGCACTATTGCCGTGGAAGTAATAGCACAGCCCTCATCCATCCAGTCAAGTCCGCGGTTATAGCCGTTAATTATAAAACGCTTGTACGAGCCTGAATAGAAATACACCTTTTCAAGCTCTTTGGCGTGCCAACCACCGCCGTTTACAAGATGCTGACTGTACCAGGTAAATGCATCGTCACCGACAACCTTTATATCAATACTTGCGCTGAGTCCCGAAACAGTTGCGGTAATTGTTGCAGTTCCCTCGGAAAGCGCGCAAAAGCTTCCGTCGTCGTCAATCATAATTACACTTTCATTTGACGATTTCCATTCGGCTTTTTTTGCCATATATGCAGGCTTTACAATTATGTACGCTGCACTTACAGAATTAACTTTAACCTCATCGGAGACGGTTTTCAGCTCAACAGACGTAACAGGCACAGGGAGAAAATCCCATAGCTGTGTATTTTCAAGAGTCTTTTCCTCGGTCATTACAAGTTCTTTTTTATAAAGTTTCTTGTTGCTTGTAGAGCCGAGCGCCTTGCCCGAATGGGTTTCTATAGAATAGCCGTTTTCCTGCCTCACAATTCTAAAATACGAGTTGGCGGTAATCTTATCCGACTTTGAAACCCGTACACCTTCCTTATCCTCGGTTACACAAAACGCATATTTTCCTGTTTCGCTCTGCGGATAAAGAAGATAATTTCCATCTCCTTCGGAAATGACGAGAATGTTCTCGCCCTCTTCACCACTCGCTTTGTCAATATAGGCATATCCCGCCTTGACGTATGAGCAGTCAAAGGCATTTAAAAACGTGCCGTCTGCAATATTCTGTATAGTATAAACGCCGCTTTCTATTGCTTCCTCGGCGCAAACTCCGATACTGAAAAGCACCACAAAAAGCATCAGTAAAATGTATATCTTTTTCAAAACGTATCCTCTTAAGTTAATTAATTAGATTAACTTAAATATTTTAACACATTTCACTGATATTGTCAACTCAAGCAAAAAGCCACTGCAGTAGCAGTGGCTTTTATAATTATTCTTTTACGAGACTCCAGTCAAAGAGGTTACCAAGCGGAGGATTGGGGTTTTTAGCAAGGTCGCTGTAAACCTGTCCGCAGTCCTCGGGGTTGAACTCATCCTTGCGCATAGGAGCAACCTTGATTCTTCCCGTCTTGATAAGATTGAGAAGAGTGCGATGGTCATCGTGAGGCATCCAATAGCCGGGACGGCTGACACCGTCGGTCTTGGGACGAACGTTGGTGTGTGCGCCGAGAAGCTGAATACCCGGAACGTGTACAAGCTTGTAGAAGTCGATCGGAACGTCCGAAACTCTTGTGCATCCGCTAAGAGCAATTCTACCGTGTTTAGCCATAAGCTCAAGCGCGGTTACAAGTGCGCGTGCGTTACCGGTAACCTCAACCGCACAATTGATTCCTCTGCCCTCAGTTGCTGCCTTAACCTTTTCCTTGAGTTCGGGATCATCGGGGCGGAAAGCATAATCAGCGCCAAGCTCTTTTGCAATTGCAAGTCTTTCTTCATTAAAGTCGATAGAGATAACGGGATAAGCACCCATTGCCTTGAGCGACATCATAGCAAAAAGACCAAGAAGTCCACAACCCATAACAAGTGCGCTTTCGCCAACCTCACATCTGGTCATACGTGCGCCCTCAAGTCCAAATCCACCGATAATTACAAGAGCCGCATCCTTTGGGTCAACACCCTCGGGAATCTTGCAAAGATGTGTTGTCTTGCATACAGAGTAAAGTCTGTGACCGCCTGCAAAGTAGCAAAGCACTCTCTCGCCAACACTATAACCTTTAACGTTAGCGCCAACCTCCTGTATAATACCAACAGCGTTGTAGCCGAAGGTACGGGGATAGCGGCGAACGGTATTGGGCATATCGTTAAAGTTTGCAAGCTCGGTGCCTGCGCTGATGCAGGAATATTCGCTCTTTACAAGAATCTCATCAGCTTTGAGAGGCTCCATTTCTTCATCATGAAGCTCAATAACGCCGGGATTCATAAGGTACATAATCTTATTAGTCATAGCGGTCCTCCAAAAATAATTTATCACCTTAACTATAGCATTTTTTGAATTTTTTTCAAGGAAGTATTGTGTTCTAATCCGCAACTATTCTGCAATTTAAGGTAATTTTATACTTTTAAACCTTATTTATTGACATTTTACAACTTTAGCGATAAAATAAGTGAAGTATTTTTTATTTTTGAGGAAAACCAATGAAAAAGAACAGCATCTTCTCTATTCTGATTTTATTTCTTACCGCACTAATATGGGGCTTTGCCTTTCCCTTTCAGGCAGACGGCGGCGAGGTTCTCGGCACCTTCTGGTTTAACGGCATTCGCTTTGTAATCGGTGCAGTTTCGCTTATCCCGGTCATTTTTGTGTTTGAACGAAAAAAGCCAAGTGCCTCTGAGTGGAAAAAACTTATCATCACAGGCGCCCTTCTCGGAACTATTCTGTTTATCGCGTCTGCTCTTCAGCAGTTTGGCATATTCCTTTCGGGCAACTCATCAAAGGCCGGCTTCATAACCGGACTTTATATGGTTTTTGTTCCTTTCTGCGGAATTTTTATGAACAAGCGTGTCCGCGCCGAAGCGTGGATGGGTGCCGCAGTCGCGGTTGTGGGACTCTATTTTGTAAGCTTTGCAAGCGGCGTTTCCTCTGTTGACATCGGAGACCTTGTAGTGCTGTTCGGTGCTTTCTTCTGGACTGCCCATATCGTATGCATAGATTCACTTGCAGACAACCTGCCTCCCCTCAAGTTTTCTTTGATTCAGTTTGTAGTCTGCGGCGCTCTTAACCTCATTTGCGCACCTATATTCGAAAGCAACGTTATTGTTTCTGCCGAAACTGTTTCAATTGCGCTTATTCCTCTACTCTACTGCGGTATATTCTCTGTTGGCGTTGCATACACCTGTCAGGTAATCGGTCAAAAAGGAACCGAGCCTGCACTTGCATCGATAATTCTTTGTACCGAATCGGTGTTTGCTGCC
>JAFYPS010000080.1 GCA_017547395.1 Clostridia bacterium | reverse complement strand
GATGCGCGCGGAGCCGTCCGCTCAAAGTCTATCGCCGACTGCGTAAGCGAAGTTGAGACACTTGCAAAAGGCGGCGTTCGCGAGGTCGTGCTGACGGGAATCGAAACCGCTTCGTTCGGTAAAGACAGCGGTGAAAAGCTTTGCGACCTTTTAAAAGAGGTTGAAAAAATAGACGGTATCAAGCGCATCCGCCTTGGCTCGCTTGAACCTACAATTATGAAGCCTGACTTTATTGAAAACATTTCAAAGCTAAAAAAGCTCACACCTCATTTTCATCTGTCGATGCAAAGCGGTTGCTCAAAAACGCTTGCCGCAATGAAGAGAAAATACAATGCCGAAATGGCGTTAAAAAGTATAGAAGCGCTCCGCAAAGCAATTGACGGCGTGCAGTTTACCACCGATTTTATCGTTGGGTTCCCGACGGAAAGCGATGAGGATTTTGAAGAAACCGTTCGATTTGTAAAAAATGCAAAATTTTTGCAGACGCACGTCTTTAAGTATTCAAAGCGCGCGGGTACCGTTGCCGCCTCTATGAAGGGGCAGGTTGCAGAAGAAATAAAGCATACACGCTCACAGAGACTTATCGCGGTATGCTCCGAGATTTCGAAAGAGCTTCTCCGTGAAGAAATCAGAGTACGCCCCACTCAAAAGGTTTTGTTTGAGCAGATTACCGACGGATACTGGTGCGGTCACACGGCTTCGTTTATCGAAGTACGCGTTAAAAGCGACAAGGATTTGCACGGTGCTTTCGCAGATGTAAAACTTTTAAAAAACTGTTGCGAATATATTATCGGAGAACTGATATGAACGATTTACAAAAGAACGATGTTCCTGCAACGAATCAAGTCAAACAGAGTGTTTTCATTCACGAAAACAGCGGAATAAGAATTTTGTTTGCAGGCAACTCAATAACAAAACATTCCCCACGCCCTGCAATGGGTTGGCTTAGCGACTGTGGCATGGCGGCATCAGACATCGACCATGACTATGTTCATCTATTGCTTGAGAAAATCCGCGAATATGACAAAAATGTGGCTTGGGCGATAGCGCAGGTCGGCGAATATGAAACTAATCTTCTTAACGGAGCAAAGCCGGCAGACCGTTATAGCGAAGCGGCAGATTTTAATGCCGATATTATTATCATGTTTTACGGTGCGAACACACCCAAAGAATATGATACAATGGAGAAAGCACCGCGCACTTTCGGAAGTGCATATGAAGAAATGCGTTGTTTTCTTGACAAAAGCAGCAAATCAAAGGTCATTCATTGCCAAGGATTTTATGTAAGACCCCGTCTTGAGGCAGAAAAGCAGGCAATCTGCGATAAATACGGCGATACTTGGGTATCTCTCGGAAACATCGGCACAAGAAAGGATACGCACGGCAGATTTAACCATCCGAACGACCTCGGCATGCAAATTATAGCAGACTCTATCTGGAAAAGACTACAAGAATTGATAAAAGAAATTCTTTTTTAAAAAAAATTGTATTTTTCTCTTGCATTTTTGAAAGTGCTATGCTATAATATCGGTTGTCCGCAAAGTTGTTATTAATAAATAATATAAATTACCGCTAATTTGGGAGGTGCAATTCAAATGGCAAAGTGCAGCGTATGCAATAAGGGCGTTACTTTCGGTCATAACGTTTCTCACTCGAACCGTAAGACCAACAGAACTTGGAAGCCCAACATCAGAAAGGTTAAGGCAGTTGTTAACGGAACTCCTAAGACCGTTTACGTATGTTCCCGTTGTCTCCGTTCAGGCAAGGTTGAGCGTGCTATCTAAGTAAAACTTTTTGCAAAAAAGAGGCAGACATATGTCTGCCTTATTTTTTTACCAAAGGAGATACGATGCTTTATATCGGAAGTGACGTTTCGTACAAATGCCGCGAAACTTTGAAAAAACTGAATATCCCCTTTGAGGTTATGCCGCAAAACGCGTCTCTTCCCTCTCCTGTTTGCACTCATCCCGATATGTCTGCAGTGACGATACAAGGCAGACTCTTTTCCGCGGGTGATATGGCGAGATTTTTCGCTGCCGTCGACACGGGAGAAACTTTTGGCGACCGATACCCGTATGACGTCATTTTCAACGGCTTTGAAATCGGAGGCAATCTCGTTTGCAACGAAAATTCCTTTTCAAAAGCAGTTTTGCAGTTCGCTACGGATAACGGTATGAGGGTAATAAACGTAAATCAAGGGTATGCAAAATGCTCCACTCTTGTGCTTGGCAATAAAGGAGTTATCACCGCAGACCGCTCTATAGCAAAAGCACTTGAAGGTGTATGCAAGGTTTTACTCATCGAAGCGGGTGGAATTTTGCTCCCGCCATACAACTTCGGTTTTATCGGCGGTGCTTCTTTTATAATTGGCAAAACGGTTTACTTTTTCGGGAATATTTGCAACCATAGAAACTGCGATATGATACTGAATTTTATAAGCGAATGCGGTTTTAATGCAATTTCGCTTTCGGATGAGCCGCTTTTCGACTGCGGCGGTGGAATATATACAGATGAATAAAAAAGTTAAACTGAAATTTTCGCTATGGCTCGTATTTGGCATAGCTTTTACGTTGTATTATTTAATTGAATCTCTTTTTGTCGGCTTTGGCTTCTCCCTGCTGTGGCTCTGGGGAGCAGGCGGCGGAGTATGTATAGTTTGCGCTATACTTACAAAGCGGTTTGGCAGGCTGCCCTTGCCTCGGTGGTTGTTCCGCGTTATCTGCACAACAGTCGCGCTTATACTCGCTCTTTTTTTCTTTCTTGAAGGCTGCATTTTTACGCAATTTTCTGCGAAAGGAGAAAGCGGGCTTGACTATATCGTTGTTCTCGGTGCCAAGGTGAAAGCCAAAAACGTGCCTTCAAAGCCGCTTTACTGGCGAATAGATGCCGCTGAAAAATATCTGCGCGAGAATCCCGATACAATCGCCATCCTCTCCGGAGGGAAAGGTGCTGACGAGCCGATAAGCGAGGCTCAGTGTATGTATAACGTTCTCGTGGCGCGCGGTATCGGCAAAAGCCGTTTGATTTTAGAGGAGACGTCGACAAATACCAACGAGAATATACGTAACAGCCTCAAACTTATGCGCGAAGATGCGACTTTTGGCGTTGTAACCAACAATTTCCACGTATTCCGCGCTATGAACATTGCAAAAACTGTAAGCGGACACGACGTTTGCGGGATTTCTGCCGTTTACAAAGATGCGCTATGGGTACACTATATGGCACGCGAGGCGGTTGGAATATTCAAGGATACTTTGCTTGGCAATATGAGTTTTTAAAATAAAAAGGAGTCTTTCGACTCCTTTTTGTTTTAAAACGAACGTCCGCCCATTCTGGCACCGCCACCGCCGCCGCCAAATCCGCCGCTTCGTCCACTGCCGCCGCTACTCGACGGAGGGTCGGGAATTACGGTAACTACAACGTTTTTAGTAATAAACGTATCTCTGTTTTCCGTAAGCATAAGATCGGCAAACTGACCGAGCGGATATATTTCTCCGTGTACCTTTCGCTTGTACGTTAGCCATACGATAAGCACGGTTACTCCTCCAATAACTGCGCCGAAAAGCATACCCGTAAAAAGATAGTCAATAACGCTCAGCTCTTCTTCGGGATAATCAGTATACTCATATCCGTCGCCCACGCTGCCCGAGTCAAAAACGTCGGAATTTGTAAAATACTCCTCGGCAAGCTTTGCAAACATAATCGCCGCATCAGCATACCGGCCGTCCGCCATGTCCTGAAAGATACTGTCAAGAATAGCCTCCGACTCATTATAGGAAACGCGGAACGCGTCCTCGCCCACAGTAGCATTATACTGATAAACCTCAAATTCGCGCGCCTGCATATCCACAGATAAGAGAAGCATATCTTCTGCTCCGCTACTGTAGTGCGGCAGCGAGTCAAGCATATCGTAGATGCCGTAATCGGTAACTACAACAGTCAGAAGTCCGCTTCTGCTGTATACGTCCTCGGCAAAGAGCGCGATAGAAGCCTCTTCCTCATCAGTGTACAAATCAGCGCCGTCATAAACGTAGTCAAACTCGAGCGAGGAAACATTGACTAAAAGAAGCGACGCAATCAAAACAAGAAAAATTATCTTCTTCATGGCAGTAATCCTATCGTAGTAAACAGCGCTGCAACGGCAACCGTAACAATTGCAAAAAGAATCCACAGCTTTTTGCCGCTTATCGGAATCTCTCCGTAAACCTTGCCTGTATGACCGTTAAGCGCATAGGTATACGTCTTTTTGCCCTTATGATAGGTGAGTATCCATATCGGCAGCAAGGTATAGTCCCAGTGAAGCTTATTCAGATGCACGTTTGTACCGACGTGGCGAACAACGGTATATCCGTTCATCGTATTCTTAAGCATAGTAGTAGAATAATCGGTAATACGGCTTTTCACATTTTCAAAAACGTCATCTTTTTCAACGTTGCGCTTTTTAGAAAGAAATCCCGAAAGATATGGCATAGAAAAATCCACAAGAGCATCAGACGGGAAAGGCAATATTCCCTCAAGCATATCCTTGTCATCCCCTTCATATGCGCCTGTTGCTACGTCTTCAAAATGGATGTCGCCTTTACGGAAAAGGTTAAAATGCGAAGTCTCGGTATACATATGCTTACCGACTTTCCACGTGCGCACATTCTCCGCCTTTGCGCTTCCGCTTGCGGTAATATCCGCATCAGTCAGCCAGAAGGGATAGTAAATTCCACGTATTTTATCAACCTGATCGGGCGCAAAGAATCCTTTGGGAACAAACCATTTTTTCTTTGCAAATGCAAGAAAACGCCTTTCCGCCTCTGCTTTATCAAAAGCAAACGGAATGATTTTGTGCGGCTTGAGCTGTCCCGAAAGCCTTCCCTCGCAAATAACGGGATTGTGGCAGTACGGACAAATGTCGGATGCAGTATCCTTATCCGCAAACACCTCCGCGCCGCAGCTGGAACACGAATATGACAAAAGCCCGTCACAAAATTCCTCATTTTCAGCATCTGTTATATGATGCTCCTCGGAGATATCCTCTGGTTGTGTCTGCGAGGACATTTCAGCCTCTGTAAACTCGGAAAGACAATACTCACAGGCGAATTTCTGCTTTTCGGAGTCAAACGCAATACCCGCTCCGCAGCTCGGGCATTTATACGATACTACTGACATTTTTATGCCCTAACCTTACGCGCATTTACGTGCGCCGTCGCTTTAACAAATACCATATATATTACCTCAGTTTCATATGCTTGATTTGTTCTCTTATATTTATTTTACAAACAAATCTTGTCTGTGTCAATATTTTTGGTATGCACAAAAAAAGATTTTCTTTGACTATTGACATTTCAACTTTTTGTGGTAAAATATTAATGTTGCAAACAAGAATTGCAACGTAATATACGCAGGGATATATCGACCTTCGGTCGATTAACCACGCAGTGGTATTCGGCTCAACAAGTTGCGCCGATCCGATTCGATATCCTACTGCGTATTCACAAGTTCATACGCAGGGATATCGAAGTGGTCAT
>JAFYPS010000079.1 GCA_017547395.1 Clostridia bacterium | reverse complement strand
TATATAAATTTTTTTCGTGTGCTAAATAAAATCAATCTTTCCCTACATAATAATGTAACATTAATTTGTCAAATTTGCAAGAGAAAAAACTGAAAAAACTAAAAATCCGCAAAAGGTTCAAAAAGCAGGCGTAAAATGCAATAAAATCGGTATTTTTTCACAAGTAATTTTAGTGTATGAAGAAATCTGGATTTTTGCTTTATTATCTTGCCAGCCTGAGTTCGTTTCTATACTCTAAAAGCCGTTATATATAGTATATGAACAAAAACTAAATTTGTTTTGCTTTGGGTGAATTGATTGTTTAAAAAGGAGAATAATAATCGTATATTATTTTGGAGGATACGTATGGATAAGGCATATATTCAAAAGGTGTGCGGCAGGGAAATACTCGATTCTCGAGGAAACCCTACGGTTGAAGCCACAGTCGTTCTGAGCGACGGTACCACGGGTACTGCTGCAGTTCCTTCGGGAGCTTCCACAGGGATGTTTGAAGCACACGAGCTTCGCGATGACGATAAGACGAGGTATGGCGGTAAAGGCGTGCTTGAGGCTGTTGCAAACATTAATAAAAGGATTGGCCCCGCACTTGCGGGAGTTGCGGCACGTGAGCAAAGCGAAATTGACAAAACTATGCTCGAGCTCGACGGAACGGACAACAAGGCTAAACTTGGCGCCAATGCAATTCTTGCTGTATCAATGGCTACTGCGCGCGCAGCAGCAAATCATTACCGTATGTCACTTTATAAATATATAGGAGGAGTTTCGGCAAGAACTCTTCCTGTTCCGATGATGAATATTTTAAACGGTGGTGCTCACGCTTCTAATAACGTTGATATTCAGGAGTTTATGATAATGCCGATTGGGGCAGAGAATTTCTCGGAAGCACTCCGTATGGGAACGGAAATTTACCATAGCCTTGGCGGGATTCTAAAGAAAAAGGGGCTTTCCACCGCTGTGGGAGACGAGGGGGGATATGCTCCCGGTCTTGACGGTGATGAAGAGGCGATAAAACTAATTATTGAAGCGATAGAAGGCGCAGGATACGATACGGATAAGGTAAAGATCGCCCTTGATGCGGCGAGCAGCGAATGGTTTGAAGACGGTAAGTACAAGCTGCCAAAGCAAGGAAAAGTTATGCAAACCGAAGAGGTTATAAACTATTTTGCGGATCTTATAAATAAATATCCTATATACTCTCTTGAGGACGGACTTGCTGAAACCGATTTTGACGGGTGGATAAAGCTTACCGAGCAAATAGGAGAAAAGACAATGCTTGTTGGTGATGATTTGTTTGTAACGAACGTAAGCCGCCTTAAAACGGGAATAGAGTGTGGCGCGGCTAATTCTATTCTGATTAAGCCTAATCAAATTGGCACTGTCACAGAAACAATAGACGTTATTGTAAAGGCAAAGTCAAACGGATATAAGTATATACTGTCTCACCGCTCGGGTGAAACCGAGGATACAACTATTGCAGATTTGTCCGTTGGAACTAACAGTCCGTTTATAAAAGCAGGAGCCCCTTGCAGAAGTGAGCGCATAGCGAAATATAATCGATTGCTTAGGATTGAATGCGCACTTGGTGCAGGCGCATCTTACGGAAGTAGATAGATTTTAATTTGGAAAAGATTGAAAAAGGTGTTGACAAAACAACTTTCTTGTGCTATTATATATCAGTGCTGAAACGCCCCTGTAGCTCAGCCGGTAGAGCACATGACTTTTAATCATGGTGTCCGGAGTTCGATTCTCCGCAGGAGCACCAAAAGAGGAACTGCGGAAACGTAGTTCCTTTTTTTACTTTGATATGCTCTTTAGATTGGAGCATTGCTTGCGCAGTTTTCCCCTACAAAAGAGAGGGGAGTTCTGCAATATGCCCTTTGAGTTGTCGCAAAGCATAGCGCACATATCCACGTCATACAGTCGTTTAGTCCTCTACAACCCAAGACAAAAACTGTAAGCCCGTCACGAAGTGACTTGTAGACCACCACTCTAATTTATATAGCGGATTGAGCATACCGCTTGACGATAACTGTATTGGGATATGTCAAAAGGGAGTTACCGAGCGAATTTTATGTTTAGGCAACGCCAAACCGCGCATAGTTTATTCGATTGACTTCGCGCTATTCGGTCAACGTTATTCGGTTTTAGTCGATATTACGCTACAGTGTGGAGCGCGTTATCTAACGGGGAATACTTAAGGAAATCGGCTTGCACTCGATTTGTCGCTATGTGCAAATACTTCTTTACCATTTCGAGAGACGTATGACCTAAAATGACTTGAAGTCTGTAAATGTCTCCGCCATTTTCAAGGTACCGCGTAGCAAAGGTATGACGGAGTAAATGTGGGTGAAGTCTGTCGATGTTAGTCTTTTTGCGAAGTTTGCGGAAAGTATTTTTTACAATAGCGCGTGTTATCGGTGTTCCGTCATTCTTGCAAAATGCAAAAGTAGAAAGAGGCTTTATAGACAAATACTTTTCAAGGCACGTGCAAGTTGTGGCACCAAGAGGGACAATACGTTGCTTTTGGCACTTGCCGTTTACGATACAATATCTGTCTTGTAAATGAATTTGAGACGTCTCAAGAGTTATGACCTCGTTTAGACGTAGACCGCTATCGAGCATAAGAAGAGAAATGCAAAGATTACGAATACCGATGAAGTTCTCACCAAAAGAAGAATACAAACGCTTGACTTCCTCGTCTGTAAGAACGTCTATTGTTTTGCGCTGAGCCTTTGGAAGTTTGAATCTGCTTGTAATATCTGCTTTGATATAGCCGAAATCGTGACACCACGTAAGGAAAGCACGAAGTCCGCGGATATAGGTTTGAACACTTCCGCTCGCGAGCTTGTTTGTTCGCAAGTCGAAATAATACTCCTGACAAAGATCAAGTGTGAGTTCGTCAGAGGGGATATCTCCGCAGAACTCCACAAAGCGAGATAATACAACGCGATAATAGTCAAGAGTGAACGAGGTATTACCTCGACACGTCTGCTCGACAAGAAACTTGGCAACAAGGTTATTCAATTTCATTTTTCCTATTCTCCTGTGTGTCAAAAATGACACT
>JAFYPS010000078.1 GCA_017547395.1 Clostridia bacterium | reverse complement strand
CATAAGTGTTTCAGGCTCGCTCCAGCTTTTGCCAAGGTCGTATGAAACCGAAAATGCGATACGTTTTTTGCAGCGGATTATCATAAAAAGGCTTCCGTCGTTTCTTTGGACTATTGCATTTTCGTCAAATATGGAGTCGGGCGCATCTGCACCGCCAACGTATTCAAAGCTTTCACCGCCGTTGCGGGAAATATATACACCAGCGTTACCATAGTTAGGGTATGAGTGCAGGGTGTTTCTCCAGTTTTTCCAGATGCTGACGGGGAGCATAATGCTGCCGTCCGAAAGAGTGACGGGAGGGGTCGCCAGCACTCCGTCGCAAAGGCGTTTCGGCTCGCTCCACTTTCCGTCAACGAGTTTGATTGCCCAGACACCGCCGCGTCCGTCCCACCAGTTGTAAGATTGCGCCCAAAAATGCCATAGCGTGCCTTTTTCATCCGTCCAGAGTATTGGCTCGTGCAAACGGACCGAGTCATAGTGATCAATTACGGTAAACGGGCTCCAGCTTTCACCGCCGTCGCAGCTTTTTAATATAACGTTGTAATTGTTAGGTTGTTCGTCGCCGCCAAAATTATCTCCTGAAAATGCACAGTAAAGCGTTTTGTCGGAGGTTATGCAAATGCTCGGGGCAGACTGCCACTTTCTGTATTTCGGAGAATAGCATTCACTGTCGTATACGCTTTTGTCGAGTATACTCGGGGCTTTCAGCGAGCAGTTTATATCCTCGGTGAGGTTGTCTTTGGTGTAGTAAGTTTTGTTAAGATGGATGCTCTCGGGCTTGTGTATTCTTTCGAGCGTTCTGCGGTTATTGAGTGCCGTTTGCTGCAGGAAGCCGAAGTCAGCGCCCGCAGAGAGCATATCAATGTCAAAACTGTGCCAATATGATAGCGTTTTTTCGCTTATATCTCCCGTTGAAAGACCGATATATTTGTTGTGCTTTCTTAAAATTTCAATGCTTTTATTTATGAGTTTGGTGGTGTCTGTATCGAATACCTTGCCAAGCTGTCCGATAGATCCCGAGAGGTCGTTCGGACCGAAGATATATCCGTCTATGTATTCGTTTTGGACAATTTCCTCAAGATTATTTACAGCGTCGATATGCTCTATTTGTATAAATCTGCATAACGAGTCGTTTTCGTGGCTTATGTATTTTGAAACGTCATCAAAACCGTAGCCTACAGCGTTCATCGGACCAAAACCTCTTGTACCGTACGGAGGATAAACGGTGTTGTCTATAAGCGCCGCCGCTTGCTTTGCAGTGCGTACCATAGGAAAGATTATTCCGTCAACGCCCATTTCAATAACCTTTTTTGTGTACGTAAGGTCGTCTGCGGGTACTCGTACAATTACGCTTGTTCCGCAGCTTTTTATGGCTATTATGTCTGCAAGCAGATTTTCAAGCGAAAGGTTACTGTGCTCAAGGTCGATCCATATGAAATCATATCCTGCAAGCCCCGCTATTTTTGCAATTGCGACGTCGTTAAGATTTATGTGCATACCAATCGTCTTTTGCATATTTTTAATTTTGTTTTTCAGCATTTTTTCACCTACTTTAATTTTATTATATTTTGCATAAAAAACACAGTAAATTGGATAATCTGCAGATAATATTGCAAAACTTGCAATATTGTCATATAATTATTTAAAAAGGAGGGGGAAGATGTCTGAATCTATAAATATAAGCATAGCGGATAAAGGAATCAGTTTTTGCTATTCAAAAGGAAATGTAAACGTTTTTGACGAGATGCAGATGCACTCTCATTACGAGATATATTTTTTAAAGAACGGCAGTGCGGTATTTGAGAGCCGAAGTATAAAAGAAGAACTAAAACCCAACACACTCGTTCTGATACGGCAGGGCGAGTATCATAATTTCAAGGTGAGCGGAGACGTTGAAGAATACGAGCGCTTTGTATTAAATCTGCACCCCGCTTTTGCAGAAAGCGACTGTATAAGAAAAGCGTTTGGTTCAAGAGATATCATATTGCTCGAAAGCGGACACCGTATCGAGCAGAATTTTCTTTATCTGAAAGAATGCTCGGTCAAACTTGAAAGAGAAGATTTTAAAGAAGTGCTTTTTGCCGTATGCACTGACGTATTTTATCAGATAAAAAACGTTAACGGCGGAACAAGGACAAGCGGAGTTCAGCGTTCTCCGCTTGCAGAAGCAATAATGGATTACATAAACGAGCACTATACGGAAAGAATCTCGCTTGCCGAAATGTCGAGTATGCTGAATTATTCAGTGTCACATATATCACACGTCTTTGGTGAAGAGTACGGAATAAGTGTAAAGAAATATATTCTTCAGAAAAGACTGAATTCCGCGCAGCTTATGATACTTGCCGGGGAAAAAGCGGGGGTAGCGTGTGAGAAAAGCGGATTTGCAAATTATTCCGATTTTTTCAGAGCATATAAGAATGTTTTTGGTACGTCACCCAAAAATGCGGCTCGGTAGCGCCGCATTTTAAAGTTTTCAAAGTATGTAGATATGCGGCGAGTTTCCTCGCCGCACTGCAGTTAAACGGTACCTGTAACGGTTACTACGGTAACTCCCGGAGTTACTGTGTAGTTGCCCGTTACTGCATCCTGCTCAAAAGTAGCGGCAGGCACGGTAATTGCGCCGGGAACGGTTGCAAATTCACCGGTCACTTCATTATAGGTGTAGGCTGTGGGAGGAAGGATAACGCCGTCCAAAGTAACTGAAATGTTTGAAAGCACGGGATTGAACGTGTCGGTAATAACAACGTTGTCGGTTGCAATTGCTTCAGCATTTCCCGTATTCTGGATAGTGAAGGTATAGGTCAGGGGACTGTTGTCGGTTACAATAACAGGGGAGAGGCCCTTTGTGATCGAAAGACGCGGACCTTCGGTAGCTGTAACAGTTTCTTCAGCGGTGACGGGAGCAGTTATTCCGCCTCCGTTTATCGTTACAGTGTTAGTGATAGTTCCTCCTGCCACGGGTGGAGCAAAGCCGTTTGCAACAGCTTCGTATATAATCATTGCATTTCCGCCTGCGGGGACGGTAATTCCCGTAAACGTGAGAGGAGCGGCAGAAGCAACGGTAGGCGCCGCCTGCAAAACACCGTTCTGATAGTAGACAGCCGAGCCTTCAACGTAGTCGAGCGGCGTAAGCGTGCCAGTGCCAAAATCATACTCGCCAAGGTTGTCGGTCACAGTGACGTTTGTAAAGGGAATTGCGCCCGAGTTTGTTATGCTGATGATATATGTTATATCATCACCAACCGAAAACGTGCCCCCAACTGCCGTTTTTGACGCGGCAAGAACCTCGACAATGTTACCTGTGACTATATTTGAATTAACGGTTGTGCCGTTGTAGGAAAGCGTTGCCTGATTTGTAAAAATTGCCACTTGCATATCATCCTTTCATATGAATTTGAGGGTATCATCCCTCGATATATAATATGTCGGAATATATAAATCGGACATTTTTTTGTTTTTGTCAATTTGTAATTGTAATTGGATTTTTTCGTGTTATAATGTAGTTGAAAAAATATATACTTTAGGAGAGCAGAAAATGGATTGGGAAAAGGAACTTTACGGAGAGGGCGAAAACCCGCTTGACAGACTTGTTGACAGTTACAGTTACACTTCCATATTCCGCAAAATTGCATTTATAGGCGACAGCCTTTCGTCCGGAGAGTTTGAAAACCGTAACAGAGAAGGAAAAAATACATACAAAGATATGTTTGAATATTCCTGGGGACAGTATATAGCGAGAAAGAATGGGCTTACCGCGTATAATTTCTCCCGTGGCGGAATGACTGCTAAGTGGTATATGGAGTCTTTTGCAGAGGAAAAAGGCTTTTGGAATCCCGAGCTTGCGGCGCAAGCCTATGTAATTGCACTCGGATACAATGACTTGTATGGAAAGCATTGCGAGCTTGGTTCTTTTGAAGATATTGACCAAAACGACTACAGAAACAATAAAACGACGTTTTACGGTCAGTATGCAGCGATCATCGCAAAGTACAAGGAGATAAGTCCCGATGCAAAGTTCTTTCTTGTTACGTTCTGCAATTATTCTGACAGAGATGACCTTAAGGAAATAACTAAGAAAATGGTTGAGGCGCTTTATAAAATAGCGGGAATCTTTGATAATACGTACGTTATCGACCTTTATAAATACGGTCCTAATTACGACAGAAAATTCAAGGACAATTATTTTATGTACGGTCATATGACCCCGACGGGATACGTATTTACCGCTAAAATGATAGATTCTTATATCGACTACATAATCAGGCACAATCCAAAGGATTTTAAGACTGTCGCGTACATAGGAACGGATATTTATTACAAGGGGAAAAAGGAAAATGCTGATTGACCTGCATGCACACACCTCGGGAATAAGTAAATGTTCAAGGCTTGCGGCGCCGGAAATCATTGTTCGGGCAAAGGCGCACGGAATGGATGGCATAGCACTTACAAATCATTATCAGAAGTCATATTTCAGCGAAGAAGAGCTTTCTGAGTTTGTAGACAGTTATATAAACGAATATTATTACACAAAAGAAGTGGGCGAGAAGTTCGGTGTAAAGGTGCTTTACGGCATAGAAGTTACAATGGAGCTGTATCACAAGGTACATATGCTGATTTACGGAGTAGACACCGACTTTCTAAAAAGGTATCCGACTGTTTATGAATACACGCAGGAGGAACTTTACAAGGTTGTAAAAGCAGAGGGAGGAGTGCTTGTTCAGGCGCATCCTTTTCGCGGAGGAACTACAGTTCTTGACACAAAGTTCCTTGATGGCGTAGAGATAAGCTGCCATCCTCTTTATAAAGAATCGTACACCGAAAAAATAATCGGTATTGCAAAAGATAACAATCTTGCCGTAACGGTTGGTGGCGACTATCACGGAGATACTCAACGTGTAAAGTGCGGAATCTATTTGCCGGATGATATTGACAGTATCGGACTCGGCAAATATATCGCTTCGTCAGGCAAGTTCGGTCTTTACGTAACCGAAGCGAGTGACGGTGAAACAAAAGAAATCACGTACGAAAAAGAAGGTTAGATATGTACGGAACAAAACTTTGTCTTAATCTTATCGGCGGCACGAGCGTAAGCCCCGAGAATCTTATAGGGATTTATAAAAATGCCGGTTTGGATGGCTTTTTTACAGGCTGCAGTGGGGGGCTTGCTAAGTACCGCGCCCTTGCCGATGAACTCGGTATGATATATCAGTCTATTCATGCGCCCTTTGGAAAAGCCGCTAAAATATGGCGCGGCGGAGATGATGCCGAGGCTGCAACAAACGAGCTTATCTACTGGACTAACGAGTGTGCGGCTGTGAACGTGCCGATTTTTATCGTGCATCCGTATATAGGCTTCGAGGACACTGCGTGTGTTACCGACAGCGGCATTGAAAACTTCCGAAAGGTAGTAGAAAACGCAGCGGCAAAAGGCGTGAAAATCGCTTTTGAAAACGTTGAGGGCGAGGAGTATCTTGCTGCCCTTATGGACACCTTCAAAAGTTACGAAAACGTAGGTTTCTGTTGGGATAGCGGACACGAAATGTGCTACAATCGCGGCAAGGATATGCTTGCACTTTACGGCGACAGACTCATTGCCACACATATCAATGATAATCTCGGTGTCAGAGACTTCGACGGAAAAATAACGTTTCACGATGACCTGCATCTGCTTCCGTTTGACGGAATAATCGACTGGAAGAAAAATATGGACCGCCTCAACGGGTGCGGCTATAACGGCATACTTACGTTTGAACTCAGCATAGGCAGCAAACCCAATCGTTTTGAAAACGAAAAATATAAGCGACTCAATATATACGAATACGTTGCCGAGGTTTATGCCCGCGCATGCAGACTTGCGTATTTGAAGAACAAAATGTAAGGAGATATAAAAATGTACGGAACAAAACTATGTCTTGGCCCTTTAGGCGGAACCAGCATTAGTGGCGAGGAACAGATAAGAGCTTTTCATAATGCAGGATTTGAAGGATTCTTCACAGGCTGGAATAAAAGTATATTTAGTTATCGCAAGATTGCTGACGAGCTTGGTATGATATATCAGTCTATCCACGCGCCATTTTCAAATACCGATAAAATTTGGGCAGGCGGCGCAGACGGTGACAAATATACAAACGAGCTTATAGCTTGCGTTGAGGATTGCGCAAAGGTAAACGTACCGATACTTGTTGTTCATCCGTATACCAGCTTTGCGCAGTATCCTGATGCTACGGAGATCGGAATTGAGAACTTTCACAAAATAGTAGATAAGGCAACGGAACTCGGTGTTAAAATCGCGATTGAAAATATTCATCACCCAAAACTTCTTGCCGCGCTTATGGATGAGTTTAAAGGTAATGACACTGTAGGATTTTGCTGGGATACAGGACACGAAATGTGTTATTCGCTTGGCGAAGATCACCTTGCAAAATACGGCGACAGACTCATTGCAACCCATATAAACGATAATCTTGGCAAGAGCCGTGAGGATCAGCCTTTGACTTGGCACGATGACCTGCATCTTCTCCCCTTTGACGGAATAATCGACTGGAAGGACGTGTGTGACCGTCTTAACAAGTGTGGCTATAACGGCATACTTACCTTTGAGCTTAACATTGGCAGCCGTCCCAACCGTTTTGATAACGAAAAGTATATGAGAATGAACATTTACGAGTACATTGCAGAATGCTATGCCCGCGCATGCAGACTTGCATATATGAAGAATGGAATGAAGAAATAATGATAAATACCGATATACTTTTTTACAAGCGAAAAGAAGAGATACTTTCTTGCCCCGATAATCTTGAGATAAAGGGCAATACGTATTATGTCAGCTGTGATGGCGACGATAATAATGACGGACTTTCACCCCAAAAAGCGTGGAAGAGTCTTGACCGTGTCAATAAAAGCTGGCTTTACGAGGGAGACGGTGTTCTCTTTCGCCGTGGCGACCTTTTCAGAGGCGAGATTTTCACGCGTTCAGGTGTAAGCTACGGTGCATACGGAGAGGGAGAAAAACCAAAGTTTTACGGCTGGGACGAGGATCTTGCAAAAGCTGATCTTTGGGAGCTTTACTGCGGCGAAAAGAATATTTGGAAATACAAAAAGAAGATTCTTGATCCGGGAACGGTTGTGTTCAACGGCGGCGAGAAGCATTCGGTAAAGCTTATACCTACGTATAAGAATCTGCAGTTTGTCTGCCGAGACGATGAGAGCCGTGTGTTTGATATGAGGACCGAAATGACGCGCGACCTTGATATCTTCTGGAAGTTTGATACGCTTTTGCATTCCCGTCCGTCAAAAGGTAAGAATTTTCCCGTACCCGTTGCGGACAGTACCTGTATGGGCGAGCTTTACTTAAGATGTGACAGCGGTAATCCCGGTGAGGTTTTTGACAGTATTGAGGCAGTAGTAAACCGCAGAGCTTTCTGGATCAATAAGAATAAAAACGTGCACGTAGATAATATATGTATGAAGTATTACTGCTTTGGAGTTTCTTCGGTAGGTACAACCGTGGGACTCACCGTAACTAACTGTGAAATCGGTTGGGTAGGCGGTAACATTCAGAATTATGACGGTCTTGACCCGAACTACCCGAAAGGCGACAGAGGAACCGTTACACGTTTTGGCAATGCCATTGAAATTTACGGCGGCTGTGAAAACTATACAGTGTCAAACTGCTATATTTATCAGTCTTACGATGCCGGAATTACACATCAGATAAACACGCGCAAAAAGGTAGTGATGACTAACGTCCGCTATACCGATAATCTCATCGAAAAGTGTGTTTACGGTATAGAATACTTTCTTGACCAGATTGACGGAGAGCGCGAGAGTTATATGGAAAATATTATAATGAGCGGCAACTTCATCCGCCTTTCCGGATACGGTTGGGGACAGCAGCGCCATAATACCGATACTCCCGCACTTATCAAGGGATGGAGCTTTGTAAATACGGCGAGAAATTATACCGTTTGCGACAATATCTTTGACCGTTCTGCATACAGAATGCTGCACCTCGTTGCGCTTAAAGACGAATATTGCCCCGATATGCACGGCAATACGTATATTCAGACGCGAGGCGGTATGCTTGGGCAGTACGGCGGCAATGAAAACGGCGAGCCCGAAATTCTTATGTTTGACGAAAACGCTGAAAAAACAATAAAAGAAGTTTTCGGTGACAAGGATGCCAAGGTATATTGTTTTGAATGAGAAAATCTATGAAAAAATTTTTTATATGTCTTGCACTTGCACTTTTACTTACGCTCACTGCGCTTGCAAAAAGCGGCGATATCAACGGCACTATTTACGAAACCGATATCACAGCAACGATAAACGGTGTCAGCGTGCCGTCATATAATATCGGCGGCAGAACAGTGGTAATTATCGAGGATATTACAAGAGCGCACTATTATAACGATTCAATAAGAACGCTTATAGTAGACGGCTTTGACCCCGCTACGCTTATTGCGGGCGAAAACAGTAAAACTACTGCTAATGTCGGCACAAAACTCGGCAATACCTATGAAACCGATATTGCTACGTACGTTTACGATAAGCAGATTACTGCATATTCCTTGAACGGTAAAATGGCAGTAGCCATTGAGGACCTTGGCGGTGACAACACCTTTAACGAGCTTGGCGGCAAGTACGTATGGAATGCCGAAAACCGTACAATTTCGCTTGAGTTTTTGCATGGCGGTATGACTTCTATAGCAGATATAATGCACGAAAAGCACGTCAGCCTTTACGTTGACAATAACTACAAAGGAGAATTCCGCCCCGAGCCTATTATGCACGCATCGACCTATGGCATAACTGTTGTTAATGCTGAAGTGCCGAAAGCCATAACCGTAGAGGGCAGGGTAATCGGCTATACCTTTAACCCCAAACGTGCGAGCATCTTTGTCGATGATAACGGAAAAGCAAGTCTTAACTTTGAGCGTAGCTACGGTATCAGATATTTCTATCCTGACGTGGTTGCCGACGTTTTAAAGGACGTTACACCCGTTCAGCCTACCCGTGCGGACTGGCTGAAGCACTACGAAACTCAGATGATGACCGTGCTCGACTCACTTGAAACAGAGGAATACACCTTTGTTTATCTGTCACAGCCCAATATGCACGGCGCAACTCAGTTTTTACGCAGACTTGCGGCAGACGGCAGTGTTATCTGCTATGAAGATAACTTTAAATCCGTCAGTCTTCACGGTCAGAAATTCTTTGACAACGTTACAATTGACCGCGAAAATGAAAAGGTAACGTTCAGTTACGATAGAATTTATAAAATAGATCTTAAAACAGGTATAATGGAGTAAAAAATGAGCGTCTTTCTTTCTACGTTAAATCAAACAGGATTTCTTTTTACGCTTATAGTTATAGGCTTTATTCTTGCAAAGTTCAAGTTTATTCCCGACAATTCAAATACCGTACTTGCAAAGCTTGAAAATACGGTTTTCGTTCCTGCTCTTGTCATGGGAACGTTTATTAAGTATTTTACGGTTGAAAAACTCGCCTCGACGTCTAAACTTTTTTTAATCAGTTTTGCCGTTGCATTTGTAGTTATTCCGATAATAATTATCATCACAAAGCTTATTACAAAGGACAAGTATGAGCAGAACATATTTACATACGGTCTTGCATTTTCAAACTTTGGCTTTATGGGTAACGCGGTTGTAAGCGCGCTTTTCCCCGAAGTGTTTATGGATTATCTCATATTCACGCTTCCGCTTTGGATACTCATCTATCTTTGGGGTGTGCCGGTGCTGCTTATTGCCGACTACGGTGTAAAGCAGACGCTTAAAACCCGCCTTAAGTCGTTTGTAAACCCTATGTTCGTAGGTATGATCATTGGTATGATTATCGGTATTACCGGAATGAAGCTTCCGTCATTCTGCATTAATGTGATTGATACTGCGGGAAGCTGTATGTCTCCTATCGCGATGCTGCTGACAGGTATAACCGTTTCGACAATCAGCTTTAAAAAGACGTTTACCAATCTTCGCATCTATGCGGTTTCGGTAATACGCCTTGTAGTGCTTCCTCTTGCATTTATCGGAATTGCCAAATTCATTCCGTTTGACAGTACAGTGTATATCTGTGCTGTATGTTCTCTTGCAATGCCGCTTGGATTAAATACTATTGTAATACCAAGCGCCTACGGAAAGGATACGTCAGTTGCTGCCGGTATGGCGGTTATATCGCATCTGCTTTCTTGCTTAACCATACCGCTTATTTTTTCAATATTATAAAGAAGTCCGCTCGAAAGAGCGGATTTTCTTAATTTTTAGCACCTTTGTGATGCGTCTGCAAATTTTCACATAAATTACACAAAATATTTTGAGTAAATCTCTTGACAAAGGGGAGAAATAGTGGTAAATTTTAATCGAAGGTTAGCACTCGTCTTAAAAGAGTGCTAAAAATAAAATCGAGGGAGGCAAGATAATGGCAGAATATGATCTTACGCGAAGAAAAGCGCAGATACTTCGCGCCGTTGTCGAGGCGTACGTTAAAGGCGGCGAGCCCGTTGGCTCAAAGTTTCTTGCACAGACGGTTATGCCTAACTGTTCTCCCGCAACTATAAGAAACGAGCTTGCAGCGCTTGAAGCGCTTGGATATCTTGAGCAGCCGCATACTTCTGCGGGCAGAATTCCGAGTGAACTCGGATACCGCTTTTACGTCGACTGCCTCGCGGGCGAGTATAAAAAGACCAAAGCGGAAACCGAGATAATGGCAGAACGCCTTCGCGGCAAGCAGCACGAACTTGATAAGATTTTGAGTGAAGCATCAAGGCTTGCGGGCAGTATGACAAATTATACTGCTATAACCGTAAAGCCGAGAATCGAGGTAAGCAAGATAATTCGTTTTGAGGCGATGTATTTCGATAGCAGAAATCTTGTGCTTGCAATGCTTTTTGCAAGCGGAAATGCCAAGACAAGAAATCTTCGTCTGGCATTTGACGTTCTGCCGACCGATGCAGCACATCTTGCCAAAACGCTCAACACTTATATAGCGGGACACACGCTTGACGAGATCACTCTCCCGCGTATGATGCAGGCCGAAGAGGAGATGGGCAGTGAAGCAAGACTGCTTTCCGCCGCAATGAAAGAGATTTACAGCGCGATGGAGGAGCAGAGCGGCGGTGACGTTAAGGTAGACGGTGTCGACCGACTGCTTTCTTACCCAGAGTTTTCAGACGTTGGAAAACTTCGCGGCCTTCTCGGAGCAATTGAAGAAAAGAGTGGAATTCTTGATGCTATATCAGGCATTGAGGGGGATGAACTCGGCGTGGTAATAGGAAGCGAGCATCTTTCGGATAATATGAGCGACTCCACGCTTGTTGTAAAAAAGATTAAGAAAAACGGAAGGGTTGTCGGTGCTATAGGCGTTATCGGACCTTGCCGAATGGATTATGCCAACGTTATGGCAACTGTTGATGCGCTTGCAGAGAGCGTAGGAAGAGTTATTAGTGAGGAGCGCGCGCTTCTCGAGAGTCCAAAGGAGAATAAGTGATGGCAGAAGAAACAAAAGAAACGGTAGAAGAAACCGCCAATACGAAAGAAGAGCCTAAAAAGAAGGCCAAGACCGATAAAAAGGCAGAAAATGAAATTGCTTCTCTTAAAGAAGAGATAGCGAAAAAGGAAGCTGAAATTGCAGAGCAGAAGGAAACGTATCTTCGTCTTGCTGCCGAGTATGACAACTTCCGCCGCCGTTCCAAGGAGGAACGCGCGGGCGTTTATAACGAAGCGTGCAGCGACGTTGTAAACGGGTTTCTTCCCGTGCTTGACAATATCGAGCGTGCAGCAGCATATGCTACCGACGAAAACACAAAGCAGGGAATAAATATGATGGCAAAGGCGTTTACCGAAACGCTTGAAAAACTCGGTGTCACCGAGATAGAGTGCAAGACCTTTGACCCGAACGTTCACAATGCCGTAATGCACGTTGATGACGAAACTCTGGGCGAGGGTGAAATAGTAGAAGTCTTTCAGAAAGGCTTCAAGCGCGGCGATAAAGTCATCCGTTACGCGATGGTTAAAGTTGCCAACTGAATTAGTTTTAAAAATTTATCTATATAAGGAGATTTTATTATGGGAAAAGTAATTGGTATTGACCTTGGCACAACTAACTCTTGTGTTGCAGTATTTGAAGGCGGCGAGCCTATCGTTATTCCTAATCCCGAAGGAGCAAGAACTACACCTTCCGTTGTAGCATTTACTAAGGACGGCGAAAGAATGGTAGGTCAGGTTGCAAAGCGTCAGAGCGTAACCAACCCTGACAAGACTATTTCTTCTATCAAGCGTGAAATGGGTACCGGCTATAAGGTAACTATCGACGGTAAGCAGTATACTCCTCAGGAGATTTCTGCAATGGTTCTTCAGAAGCTTAAAGCAGATGCTGAAGCATATCTCGGCACAACGGTTACCGAGGCTGTTATCACCGTTCCTGCATACTTTACCGATGCACAGCGTCAGGCTACCAAGGATGCAGGTAAGATCGCAGGCCTTGACGTAAAGAGAATCATCAACGAGCCTACCGCAGCAGCACTTGCTTACGGTATGGATAAGGAAGCAGAGCAGAAGATTATGATCTTCGACCTCGGCGGCGGTACTTTTGACGTATCCGTACTCGAGATTTCCGACGGTGTATTTGAGGTTCTTGCTACAGCAGGTAACAACCGTCTTGGCGGTGACGACTTTGATGAGAGAGTCGTAAACTGGATTGCAGACACCTTCAAGGCTGAAAACGGTATTGACCTCCGCAATGACAAGATGGCAATGCAGAGACTTAAGGAAGCGGCAGAGAAGGCAAAGATTGAGCTTTCCGGTATGGCTTCTACAAACATCAACCTCCCCTTTATCACTGCAGATGCTACAGGTCCCAAGCACTTTGACGGAACTCTCACAAGAGCAAAGTTCAATGAAATCACAGCTGACCTCGTAAGCGCAACTATGCAGCCCGTTAAGCAGGCACTTTCCGATGCAGGTCTTAACCCATCCGATATAGCAAAGGTTCTTCTTGTCGGCGGTTCTACCCGTATTCCTGCTGTTCAGGATGCGGTTAAGAACTTTATGGGCAAGGAACCCTTCAAGGGCATTAACCCCGACGAGTGTGTAGCACTCGGTGCGGCAATTCAGGGCGGCGTGCTCGGCGGCGACGTTAAGGACATCGTTCTTCTCGACGTTACTCCTCTTTCTCTCGGTATTGAAACCATGGGCGGTGTATTCAACAGAATCATTGACCGTAACACCACAATCCCCGTAAAGAAGAGTCAGATTTATTCTACCGCGGCTGATAATCAGACCTCGGTTGAAATTCACGTTCTTCAGGGTGAGCGCGATATGGCAGCGGGCAATACTACTCTTGGTCGCTTCAACCTCGACGGAATCGTTCCCGCTCCTAGAGGTATTCCTCAGATTGAGGTTACCTTTGATATCGACTCCAACGGTATCGTAAACGTTACTGCAACAGATAAGGGTACCGGCAAGGAGCAGCACATCACTATCACTTCTTCTACCAATATGTCCAAGGAAGATATCGACCGTGCGGTTGCAGATGCCGAAAAGTATGCTGAAGAGGATAAGAAGCAGAAGGAAGCAGTTGAAACCAAGAACCATGCAGAGAGCCTTATTTTCCAGAGCGAAAAAACCTTGAACGAGCTTGGCGATAAGGTAACCGATGCAGAAAAGGCACCTGTTAACGCGGCTATTGAAAAGCTCAAGGCAACTGTAGCTACAGGCGACACTGCGGCTATCAAGGCGGATACAGAAGCACTTGAAAAGGCTTTCGGCGAAATCGCTCAGAAGCTTTACAGCCAGGCACAGGCAGATCCTAACGGCGGTGCAGGCTTTGATCCCAATGCTGCACAGGGCGGAGCAGACGGCAACACCTATTACAACGCAGATTTTGAGGATAAAACCGACAATCAGTAACAAACCAGCGAACTGAGCCGCTTTTGCGGCTCAGTATTTCGCGTTAAAGGAACGTTTTATGGCAGATAAAAGAGACTACTATGAGGTGCTTGGCGTTGATAAAAGCGCCGGTGCTTCTGAGATAAAAAAGGCATACTATAAGCTTGCAAAGCAGTATCATCCCGACGTGAATCCGGGCGATGCCGAGGCGGAAAAAAAGTTCAAGGAAATCAATGAAGCATATGCTATACTTTCCGATGAGGAAAAAAAGGCGAAGTATGACCAGTACGGCCACGCGGCGTTTGAAAATGGCGGTGCAGGCGGATACGGTGCAGGGTTTGAAGGCTTTGATTTCGGCGATATTTTTTCTTCTTACTTCGGTGGCGGAGGCGGTTTTGGCGGCTTTGGCGGCGGATCTTCGCGTCGCAATGCTCCCATGCGCGGCGATGATGTTTATGCGCGTATAACGCCCACCTTTGAAGAGGCTGTTCACGGCTGCAAGAAGGACGTTGTATTTGCAAGGGTGCAGAAATGCGACGACTGCTCGGGTAGCGGTGCAAAGAAGGGAACAACTGCCGAAACTTGTAAAAAGTGCGGTGGAAGCGGACAAATGCGCGTTCAGCAGCGCACCGCATTCGGTATGATGCAGACTATGCGCACCTGTGATGAATGCCGCGGAAGCGGAAAAATCATCAAGGAGCCTTGCACAAACTGCCGCGGTACGGGCTATGTAAAGATAAATAAGACGCTCAACGTCACAATTCCCGCAGGCATTGACAACGGTCAGAATATTTCGATTTCCGGAATGGGTAACGACGGTAGAAACGGTGGTCCTGCAGGAGATCTTATTATCAGCGTTTCTGTAAAGCCTCATGCTGTTTTTGAACGCGACGGCAGTGATATTTATTGCGAAGTTCCTATAAATTATTGGGAAGCAGTGCTCGGTGATGAGATTGATATTCCCACTCTCGAGGGTAAGGAAAAGTATTCTATACCCGAAGGTACACAGACGGGAACTACGTTCACACTTCGCGGACGCGGCATTGCGAGAGTAAACTCCACGTATCGCGGAAATCTTTACATCACGGTTAAGGTTGACGTGCCGAAGAATATGAATTCCAAGCAAAAAGAACTGCTTAAAGAACTTGCAGCGTCTTATGGCGATAAGGTAGAAAGCAAGCGCGACAAGTTCTTTCAGAAGTTCACGGATTTATTCAAATAAGAGGTAAATACCTATGGATATGCAATGGATACAGATAAAGGTTACCGGTAAAACTACCGACCTTGATACTATAAGTGCAGTAATGAGTATGGTTGACAATTCTCTGCAGATTGAGGATTTCAGCGACGTTACTACCGACGGAATGTACGGCGCACTTCTTGACGAAAGTCTGCTTAATGCTGACAAGACAAAGGCATCCGTTTCGGTTTATATTCCCGAAACAAAGAGTGTTGCCGAGGCTTGCTCGTTTATTGAAGCGCAGCTTTCGGCAAGCAAAACCGAGTATAAGCTTGAAACTATCGGATGCAGAGAAGAGGACTGGTCCGAGTCCTGGAAGAAGTACTATCATCCGATAAAAGTCGGAAAAATTGTAGTTGTTCCCGCATGGGAGGAATACACTCCTGCGGAAGACGAAATTATTGTCACAATGGATCCCGGAATGGCATTTGGCACGGGAACTCACGAAACTACGCGTCTTGTGATTTCTATGCTTGAAAAGTATGTCAAAGACGGTGACAGAATGCTTGACGTCGGATGCGGAAGCGGAATTCTTGCTATTTGCGCGAAGAAGCTCGGTGCTTCTCAGTGTGCGGCATACGATATCGACCCCACCGCAGTAAAGGTAGCGCGGGAAAACATTGCGGCAAGCGGTGTTGAAAACGTCACCTGCGACGTTTCCGATTTACTCCGCGGAGTTGACCTTTCGGGCGGCAAATACAACGTAGTTGCGGCAAATATAGTTGCGGACATTATCATTCGTATGATGCCTGATATTGCAAAATATATGGCGGAAGGTGCCACGCTTATCGCTTCCGGCATAATTTGTCCCCGCCGCGCAGAGGTTGAAGCGTGTATGGCAGAAAACGGCTTTGAAGTATTTGACGAACTCGTTGAAAACGACTGGTGTGCACTTGCAGTAAGAAAAAAGTGAGTTGAAGCAAGCGATTGTAAAATCGCTTGCTTTCCTTTTGCAACAGAGTGCAACAT
>JAFYPS010000077.1 GCA_017547395.1 Clostridia bacterium | reverse complement strand
AGCAACACGCTTCTGCTTCTTGTAGAAGGTGGTTTCTGCAAGAGAGGTGTTAACCTCTTTTTCCTTACCCTCTTCGTGATATTCAAGGCGGGTTACGGGACGGCCCTTGAGAAGGTGCTCGTCAACGATTTCGGGAATGTCCTCAGGCTTAACCATGCTGTAGAAGGTGCCGTCGGGATATACGATCATAACAGGACCGAGTGCGCAAAGACCGAAACAGCCGGTTACAACGATTTTTACTTCCTCGGTAAGCTGCTTTGCTTCAAGCTCTTTTTCAAGTGCTTCTTTGAGTGCAAGGCTGCCGGAGGAGGTACAACCTGTACCGCCACAGATCAATACATGTGTGCGAATCATTTTCTATCCTCCTAAATTACTTAACGTCGCCGATAGTATATTCGGTTACTACCTTGCCGCCCTTAAGGTGCTCGTCTACAACGCGCTTAGCCTTTTCAGCGGTCATCTTTACATAAGTAACCTTATCTTTTCCGTCCTCGAATACTTCGACAACGGGCTCATACTGGCAAATGCCGATACAACCGGTCTGGGTAACCATAACCTTTTCAGCAAGACCTGCCTCGTTTACTCCTTCAACAAAAGCGCCGAGAACAGGGCGAGCACCTGCTGCGATACCGCAAGTAGCCATACCTACTACGACACGCATAGTGTCGGAACCCTCACGAATTGCGATCTTGTCCTGCATTTTAGCCTTAATAGCTGCAAGTTCAGCCAAAGATTTCATAGTGATATACCTCCAAAATTATTCAGGTAATTGTTCATACTGTTCGCTGAGATTCCCACGTACCCATTCTAAGATTTCAGGCTCCGCAAGAGAAACGTCACCAAGTACGGCGCGCATCTCACGCGTATCCATCTCCACGCAAAAGCGGGGAGTCTTATGTATGAACAAATAATCGATCTCGGGATGCCCCTGTAAAATAGTAACTACAGTTTCTATAACATCACCGAGCGGCGTCATATCGATATGCTTGGTATCAAACGTCGCGGTTATCACAGTTCCGTGATCTTCGGAAACCTTGTCCGAAACAGACTCTATGGTAACCTCGCCGCCCGTCTGTTCAGCTGCAAGCTTAAGCAGCGGAATACCCATACCGACTTTACGCGTAGTACGTGTGGTATAAAACGGATCCATAACAGTGCGAAGGGTTTCTTCGCTCATACCGCAACCGTCATCGGTGACAGCAAGCGTGAGCCAGCCGTCTTCTTTCTCAACAAGAGAGATTTCAACGAGTGAGGCGCCCGCCGTTATGGAGTTTTGTGAAATATCAAGAATATTCAGCGATAGCTCTTTCATTGATTAGAGATTACTTATACTGGTCAATGATACCGGGAACGTCTGCGGTAGTAAGTCTGCCGTAAACTGTACCGTTAACGGTAAGAACGGGAGCAAGACCGCAAGCACCGATGCAACGGGTAGCCTCAAGAGACCACTTACCATCGGGTGTAGTTCCGCCACCTTCAAGTCCGAGAAGTTCACCGAACTTGTCATACAGATCGCCCGAACCCTTTACGTAGCAAGCAGTGCCAAGGCATACTGCGATAGCAACTTCACCACGGGGATTGAGAGCAAACTGAGAATAGAATGTAGCAACTCCGAAGATCTCCTCCATGGGCTTTCCGGTGCGTTCTGCGATTATACGCATAACCTCAACGGGAAGATAGCCGTAGATCTCCTGTGCCTGCTGCAGGATAGGCATAAGTGCGCCTCTTTCGTCCTTAAGCGAATCGATTATCTCGATAAGCTTGGCTTCCTGCTCTTTGGTGCCGCGAAATTCGACCTGAGTCAATTTCTTTTTCATAGTTCGAACCTACCTCCTGTAAATTCATTTTTTAAATAAATATATTTCATTTTATTTAATTCGTACTTCACAATGGGCGCAAAACCCATAGGGGTACAGACATACCCAACCTATTATACAATATATTAAATAAAATTTCCATACTTATCTTAAAAAAAGTTCGAAAATATGTCGAATTTTTAACAATTTTTTCATAGCTTCCGCCTTTCCGAGCCGCATTCATTCCAAACTATTGACTTATCTGAAAAATCATTGTATTATGTAGTTGCTAAACCGATTGTTTGAAAGGAAAAAACATGGAAAAATTTATACCCGTAGTTGTAATAAAAGAACTAAGTGAAGTTGACACAATTCTTCCCGCGCTCAAAGCAAACGGAATTAACTGTGCAGAAATCACCTTCCGCACTTCTTGTGCGGCAGAAGCAATCAAGCTCGCTTCTGAAAAATACCCTGATATGTCTATCGGTGCAGGTACTGTTATAAACGCAAAACAGTGCGAAGATGCGCTTGCGGCAGGTGCAACGTTTATCGTTTCCCCCGGTCTCTCAGCTTCTGTTGCAGAGGTTTGCAAAAAAGCAAACGTTCCATACTACCCCGGTTGCGTTACCCCCACCGAAATTATGCAGGCACTTGAGCTCGGCATCACAACAGTCAAGTTCTTCCCCGCCGGCATTTACGGAGGCCTTAAGGCGCTCAAGGCTCTTTCCGCTCCGTTCCCGCAGGTTAAGTTTATTCCTACCGGCGGAGTTGACAGAAGCAACATCGATGAGTTCCTCGCATTTGACAAAATTGCAGCTATTGGCGGCAGTTTCTTTGTAGCCGAGGCACTTGAAAAAGCAAAACAGTAATTAAAAGAGGATGACCGGAAGGTCATCCTCTTTTAAGGTATTCAAAAAATGCTTTTCTGACGGCTTCTTCGTCGTCAGGGTCGGAATCAAGCTCGAGAAAATTCTCTGCGGCATTGATGTCGGTAAGTCTGTGCGCATCGGAATTCACAAGCACGGAAAGCCCCTTGAGAGAGTCATACTTTTCACGGTATGGCTCTATATTTTTGCCGTCGTTGAATTCAACAAACGTAAAGCCCGGTTCGGGTGGAATATCACCGAGAATCGCTATTATTCCGTTAGACGTACGGTCTATATGCGACGGAAATACAAAGCCGCCGCTTTCGCGGACAAGCGGCACCGCATCGTCAATAGAAAGCATAGTCGACGTAATAAGAAGCGTTTCTTCTCTTTCGATTATCTCATCGTCTTCGTTCATATAAAGCTGATTACCGAAAACGTCAGGCTTGTTTTTGAACGGCATCATATAATTCTCTTTTATATGGTGCCAAAAATTTATCGCATCGTCATATTCCGGGAAAAGGCAGACGAGATGTACAGACTCTGCAGTTTCAAGCTCT